>NZ_RAWD01000020.1:0-54616 GCF_003612065.1 Corallococcus sp. CA047B | reverse complement strand
GTATTCCTTTACCGGCACGTCGTTCTTCAGCATCCGGTGCACGAGGATGACGTCCACCCCCGCGAGCTCGGTGAGGTGCTTCACCCGCTGGAAGGCGACCTCGCCGGCATGGGCCACGAACTTGAGCCGCGCGGGTGGCGGTGAACCTGTCGAGGGACCACCTGCGGCGGCGCCGTCGCGAGGGCTACGTCGGACCGTGGCTGCCGTCACTGGTGGAGACGGGGGACGAAGAGGTGCCGCCCTCGACGGAGGCGCGGCTTCCCGGAGGAGGCTCGACGGAAGGGCGCTATGAATTGCTGGAGAGCGTCTCCTTCGCCTTCCTGCTGGCATTGGAGGCGCTGTCGCCCAAGCAGCGCGCGGTGCTGCTGCTGCGCGACGTCTTCGACTACTCGGTGCGCGAGGTGGCCGAAGCGCTGGGCATGAGCGAGGTGAACGTGAAGGTGGTGCACCACCGCGCGCGGACGGCGATGGCCGCGTATGACCAGTCGCGCTGCGTGCCCACCCGGGAACTGCAGGAGCGCACCCGGGCCGCGCTGGAGGGTTTCCTGGGGGCGCTGCTGTCGGGGGACGTGGCGGCGGCGGAGGCCCTGCTGGCCACGGATGTCCGAGCCCTGACGGACGGGGGCGGCGTGGTGCGGGCGGCGCACGTTCCGCTGCTCGGAGCACAGCGGGTGCTCATCTTCTTCCGCCGGCTGCTGGAGATGCGCGGCGCGCCGAGGGCGGTGGCGGTGCGGATGCTCAACGGCCTGCCCGCGGTGGTGGCGGTGTTCGAAAAGGCGAAGGACCCGCTGGTCGCCGTGAACACCGTGATCCGGGTGGACGTGGACGCGAGCGGACGGATTCGCGAGCTGCACTCGGTGCTGGCGGACCGGAAGCTCGCGGGCCTGCGCATGCCCGAGGAGGCCTGAGCGCAGCGGGGCGGTCCCGGCGCGCAGCGTGCATTCGTCAGCGAGAGGCGTTGCGGCGGGCGGCGGACGCTTGCAGCCCCAACAGGCGGCAGGAGCGACAGCCTCTCGCTGTTCCAGTGGACCGGCTCCGCGTGGGAGAAGAAGGGCTGCTGCGTGAGCCAGCTCTCCGTCGGCTCGGACGGTGAGCCGTGGGCCACCAACGTGTGGGGCCTCAACGCCCAGGGGGTGGTCTACAAGTGGCAGTAGCGGACGCGTGAGCGCCGGCCGGTCCCTGAAGGCTGTCTTCAGGGGGCCTGGACGTCGACGATCTCCACGTTGCGGAAGTCCTCGCAGGGCTTCTTGAACCCGAGCACGTACTTCAGCGAGCGCAGCTCCAGCAGCAGCTTGGACCAGAGCCTGCGCGGCAGGCTGGGGCGCAGCGCCTGGGGGAGTGCCGCTGCGACTTCATGGAAGTCGATGTAGTGCGTCGCGGTGAGGCCCATGCCCTCGAAGTCGTGTTCCAGCCCCCGGGTGAGCTGGCGCAGCTCCGGCGCGAGCCCCTGGCGCACCGTGTCCGTCATCAGGACGTATTCCTTTACCGGCACGTCGTTCTTCAGCATCCGGTGCACGAGGATGACGTCCACCCCCGCGAGCTCGGTGAGGTGCTTCACCCGCTGGAAGGCGACCTCGCCGGCATGGGCCACGAACTTGAGCGTCAGGGCGTCCACCTGCATGCACCCGTCGCACCGGCACATGCGGTCGATGATGAGCCGCTCGCGCCGGGCGAGGAACGCGCGCCGGATGTCCGTGACCTGCTGGGCGAAGGACGTGGTGTCGTCCCCCACGGCGTAGAAGAAGGCCGCGTCCCCCTCCAGCTTCGCGAGCTTGAACCGGCCGGAGGCGTCGATGAGCGCCTCCAGCAACTGCGCCACCGTGTCCTGCGCGTGCGCGAGCCCGAAGCGGTGGTGCTTCATGAAGCGGGTGTACCCGCCGATGTCCGCGATGAGCAGCAGTGCCTTCTCAATCGCCATGGGAGCCCTCCTTTGCGTTCAGCGCGCGAGTCGCGCCGCGATGCCGTCGAGCACGCAGTCCAGGCCCTTGTCGAAGACGACCTCGAAGGAGGGGTGCGTGGCGTCCCGGAACACCCTGGCGAGCGTCGGGAAGCGGCCGGTGTCGATCATCCGGCGGATGTACGGCTCCGTGGCGTTCTGCCACTGCGTCTTGCTCATCCCGCTTTCGAGCGTGGCGCGCTGTTCGCTGGCCTCGCTCCGGAGCGCGCCGACCACGTAGGCGTTGACGGTGCCGACGGCCTGCATGACGGCGTCGATGTCGTCCTTGAAGCCCGGGGTGTTGCTCAGCGCGGCGAGTGACGCCTCCAGATGCGCCAGCGCGTTGGGGCCCAGGTGGGGACGGCCCACCAGCAGGTCGATGAGCCACGGGTGCTTCGCGGCGGCCTGCCGGGTGCGGTGGGCGATGGAGCGGAGCGCCTCGCGCCACGCGCCGCGAATCGGCCCTGCGGACACCATCTCCCCATAGACGGCGTCCACCATCAGCTCCAGCAGCTCCTCCTTGGTGGACAGGTAGCCGTACAGCCGCATGGGCCCCGCATCGAGCGCGGCCGCGACCTTGCGCAGGGACACCGACGCGAGCCCTTCCGCGTCCGCCAGCTCCAGCGCGGCATGGACGATCCGCTCCCGGCTCAGGGGGCCCGGCGCGGGACGGCTGGTGGGTTCGGGACGCTCCCAGACGAGGGCGGACTCCGGCGCACGCGGCTTCTGGGTCATCACGGAGGGTCTTGCCCCATCGACCCTGCATTGACAACGGGCCGGCCATTTATACACTGTATCTGTCGATGCGGTGTATAAATGGAGGTTCCCGAGATGGACTCGACTTCGGTGTTGGTGGTGGGCGGCGGCCTGGTGGGCCTGTCCGCTTCGATGTTCCTGGCGTGGCGGGGCGTGCCGACGGTGCTGGTGGAAAGGCACCCGGGCAGCTCGCCGCATCCCCGGGCGATTGGCTACACGCCGAGGACGATGGAGCTGTTCCGGGCGGTCGGGCTGGGGCAGCGCATCCCCCAGAGTCCTCCTGACTTCCGGCTGCGCCGGGCCCGGGTCGAAAGCCTCGCGGGGACGTGGTTCGAGGAGTCCGCGTGGACGCCCGGGAAGCCGGACGCGCCCGTCCTCGAATACTCGCCGTGCACGGGGACGGCGCTCGCGCAGGACCGCCTGGAGCCCATCCTCCGGGAGCGGGCCGTGGAGCTTGGCGCCGACATCCGGCTCGAAACCGAGCTGGTCCGGTTCGAACAGGACGCGGAAGGGGTGACCGCGTGGCTGCGCGAGCGCGGGGGACGGGAGTACACGCTGCGCGCGGCCTATCTCATCGCGGCGGACGGGCACCGCAGTCCGATCCGCGAGGCCTTGAAGATTGGCCGTGATGGCCGGGGCCACATGCGCACGGTGCGCAGCGTCCTGTTCCGGGCGCCGCTGGAGGAGTACCTCCAGGCGGGCGTCACGCAGTTCCAGATTGAGCAGCCGGGGTTCAGCGCGTTCCTCACCACCTATGGCGACGGCCGCTGGGTGCTGATCTTCTCGGATGACGAGGAGCGCGACGAAGGCACCTTGAGCGCGCTGGTGCGCAGGGCGGTGGGCCGGTCGGACCTGGAGGTGGAGCTCATCACCACGGGCCGTTGGGAGCTGAGCGCGCTCATCGCGGACCGCTTCTCTTCTGGCAGGGTGTTCCTGGCCGGGGATGCGGCGCACACCCTTCCGCCCAGCCGGGGTGGCTACGGCGCGAACACCGGCATCGAGGATGCCCACAACCTCGCGTGGAAGCTGGCCTCGGTGCTCTCCGGTGCATCGACGCCGTCCCTGCTCGACACCTACGACGCCGAACGCCGGCCCATCGCGTGGCTCCGACACCAGCAGATCTTCGCCCGGGCCGACTACAAGGCGGACGCGGCCGGGACCGCCGGGGACGCGCGGATCCTCGACGACGACGCGATGGAGTTCGGGCAACTGTACCGGTCCACGGCGGTGCTCGACGCCAGCGACACGCTCCCGCCCGCGGCGAGGCCGGAGCAGTGGGCCGGTCAACCCGGAACGCGCGCGCCGCATGCGTGGGTGTCCGACGGCGACGCGCGGCGCTCCACGCTCGACCTGCTCCAGCAGGGCTGGGTGCTGTTCGCCGGGGACTCGCGGTGGTGCGCCGCCGTGGAGCAGGCCGAAAGACAGCCAGGCCTGGGCCTCCAGTGTCTCCGCCTTGGCGTCGACGTGTGGCCATTGGACGCGGACGCCTTCCGCGAGTCGCTGGGCCTGGGGAAGGAGGGCGCCTCGCTGATCCGCCCGGATGGGTATGTGGCCTGGCGCTCGCTCGACCTGCCGGCGGATGCGGCTCGCGTGCTCACCGACGCGCTGAGGCGGGTGTCGTCCGCGCCGTAGCCTTCCCGTTGGGGCAGGTCATCCTTGCGTGTTTTGTATTACCTGAATGCCCGTGCAATCCGAGGTGGAATCCCAACACCGACCGAAGGCGCGTTGATTCCTCTCACCGCGCAAGAAAGTCATTTCGCTTAAACCTTCCTGAACGCTCGTCCGTTGACGGTGGGGCTGAATCCCCCCAACAAGGAATGTGAGCGATGTTGAAGAAGAGGTTCTTGCCCTGGATGCTGATGTTGAGTGGCCTGCCTTTGCTCTCTGCCTGCGACCGTGAGCCCAGACCCGTGGAGGTCATTGCCTCGCACGGCCCCGGGGAGCTGGCGCTGCTCATCGAGCGGGAGGGTGGCGCGGGCCCCTACGTGGAAGGTACGCCGGAGCGCTTCCGCATCGTCGCCTCGGGAGAGGCCTTCAAGTCGGTGCGCTGGAGCACCAACGCCGGGGTCATCGCGTCCGATGTGGAGCAGGTCACCTGGACGCTGCCTCCGGCGGGAACGGCGTCCCTGTCCGTCTCCGTGGAGACGGAGTCCGGGAAGACGGCGGAGGGGTCCTTCCACTTCAGCGTGGTGGCGTCTCCGCTCGCCACCAGCACGGGGATCGACCCGGGGCCGGACGTCACGGGCAGCACCTGCAAGCTCGCGTTCGACGACGCGGGCAAGGGACACGCCGTCTACACGAACGACACCCACAAGACCCTCTGGTACGCGAGCTGGGATGGCACGTCGTGGAAGACGGAGCAGATTGACGGTCCCGGCTTCAACACCGGTGGCATGTTCATCACGGATCCCGTGCTGGCGCTCGATGCGGCGACCGGCACGCCGCACGTCGCTTATCTCAAGAGCACCGGCCCCGTGGCGGTCGCCACGTTCCGCATCGGCTACGCCACGCGCGTCAATGGCGCATGGATTCGCGAGAGTGCGGACCTCGCGCCGACGACCCGCATGGGCATCGCGCTCAACCCCGCGCAGGGACAGCAACCGGTCATCGTCTCCGCCAACAGCAACCTCGGGACCGTCCGGGTCACGACCCGCACGGGGGCCAACACCTGGACCAGCTCGCTGCTGCCCCTCACCACGTCCATCCTCACGGCAGACCCGGTCTTCGACGCGACCGGGGCGCTGTATCTCCTGACCAACCAATTCGCCAGCGGCGTCTGGGGCAACTACCTGCGGGTCATCCGGGGCTCGGCCATCGAATCCTTCAAGGTGAAGGATGGCGGTTCCTCTGGTGCCTGGAACTCGCTCGTCTGGGGACAGGGCCAGCACCTGCTCTCGATGGCCAACGGCATCAATGACGGCGACCGGGTCGCCATCGAGGACATCACGGTGGGCACGCCCCTGTCGGCCAGCACCGTGAGCGCCTCCCCGGTCGACTACAAGTACGCGTCCTCGTCCCTGGCGTATGGCGGGGGCAAGCCGGCCGCCGTCCTGCGCAACGGGCCGGCGATGGAACTCGCCACGCCGGACGCGCAGGGGTTCTGGGCGTATACCCAACTGGGGACGGTGGATGAAGCCACGCGCCCGAGCGTGGCGATCCGTCCCACGGATGGCACGCCGCACGTCTGCTACCAGCGGGACGGCAAGGTGAGCTTCCAGTAGCCTTCCGTTCGCGGGTGCCAGCCTCGTGTCGTGGACCAGGACGGGGTGGCGCCGGTGCACGCGCGGGTGACGGTCGGCGGGGGTCACCACCCCTGCTATTTCGTCGAGGTGGTGGAAGGCACCCTCACGGCGGGCGGGAACACCGCGTCAACGCCGGGTGAGCGCCTGCGGGTCCCAGCGCGGCAACCGCTCCTGCTGGAGCTGGGACCCTGCGTCGTGGAGATTGAGTGAGCCGGACGGCTCAGGGCGCGCGGAGGCTGAGCGCGCCCAGATAGTCGGCCTTGCCCAGGTTCACGCCGTTGTGGCGGAGCAGCGCGTACACGTGGGTGACGTGGAAGAAGAAGTTCGGGACCGCGTGCTCGAGGAAGTAGTTGGCACCGGTCATCGTCTTTCCCTCCCAGCGCGGCTGGGTGATGACGCGCTCGGACACGCCTTCGAAGTCCTTGGCGGAGAACCCGTCCAGGTAGGCAATCACCGACCGGATGCGGGCGCTGAGCTGCTCAAGCGTCTGCTCGGTGTCGGGGTGCGAAGGGGCCTCCTTGCCGGTGAGTCTGGACGCCGCGAGCTTCGCGGAGTCACAGGCGATCTGCACCTGGCGCGAGAACGGAAGCTGGTCGGGCGCGAGCCGGAACCCGAGGTAGATGTTCGGGTCGAAGGACTTCGTCTTGGCGAAGGTCGCGGCCGTCTCCAGCCACTTGTCCATCTGCCCAAGCATCTTCTTCATCTGGGAAAAGGTCTCGAAGTACATGGCGCGCAACCTAACCCCGGGCCCCTCGGCGCACCACCTGAACTGAACCGCCGGCCGGAGGGGCTTGAGGCGGCGTGACGGGGCGGCGCCCGGGCCCCCTTTCCCGAACGCCGCCCGTCACGCCTCCGTCACGCCTGACGTCAGAAGGTGAGCGTCAGGTCATGCAGAACCGCCTCGCACCCCGTCCGTGTCCCGGCTTCGTTGCCGCTCGTGTCGCCCACGCAGGTGAGGGTCTGCACGATGCGCGTGTTCCCGGGGAGCTGCGGGAAGCCCCAGACGTCATTCGAGTGCCCCGTGTCCGTGTAGCTTGCCTCGGCGTGGCCGCCGCCCCGGTGAGCCGGAGCGCCTTGAGGAATACCGGCATCGGCGGACACGGGACATCGCCGTGCCGCCAGTGGCTCCAGGCGTGTGACGAAGCGGCCCACGGCGTCCGCGAGCTGGCCAACGCCAATGATTCACAGCGCGGTCATCCATCAACGTCAGTGGCGTGGCGTCCTGGACGTCATGCGCGCGCGGACGGCGGCCGGGCCGTCCGGCATTGGAGGAACAGGTGAGGGACATGGTTGTTCGAGAGGGATTGTTCGAGTCCAAGCCCATTCGCGTGATGGTGGTGGACGGGGATTCAGAGAACCGGCGGCTCGTGGGCTCGGTGCTGGACACCGATGCCGAGGTCGTCGTCGCGGGCATCCACGAAGGAGGGGGCCGGGCCGTGGAGGCCCTGCGGCGCGAGCCCGTGGACATCCTCTTCCTGGATGTGGCCCTGGAGGGCCTGGACGGCTTCGAGGTGCTCCGCGAGGCCGGCAGCACGTGCGCGGGCGCTGTCGTCTTCATGACCGCGAGGCAGGAGTACGCCCTGCGGGCCTTCGAGGCCCGCGCGCTCGACTACGTCCTCAAGCCCCTGTTCCTGGAGCGGTTCGTCCAGGTGCTGGACCGCGCGAAGGAGCATGTCCGCCGGGGACGCATCCAGCACCTGGTGCGGCAGCTCGCGGGCCTCGTGGAGACGCTGCCCGGACCGTACCAGGCCCCGCGCTACCTGGAGCGGCTGGTCATCCGGGAGGTGGGGCGGGTGACGCTGCTCTCCGTGGACGACGTGGACTGGATGGCGGCGGAGGACAACTACGTCCAGGTGCACACCGGGGCGAAGAGCCACCTGGTGCGCCAGCCCCTGCGCGACCTGGAGGCCCGGTTGGACCCCGCGCGGTTCGTCCGCATCCACCGCTCCACCGTCATCAACCTCCAGCGGGTCCAGGAGCTCCGCCCGCTGCTCCACGGGGAGTACCAGGTCATCCTCAGGGATCGCACCACGCTGAAGCTCAGCCGGGGCTACCGTGAGCGCCTGGACACGCTGCTGGCCCGGGGCTGACGCACGGCACCCCGGGCTAACTACCGCGCCTTCCCGGGCGGGGCCTGGACGGGCCTCAAGGGGCTGGCGGCGGCTGCCTGGAGGCGGCACCGCGCCTCGGCGGCCCGCGCCCGCGCGGCGTCCTCCTGCTGGCCCGTGGCCGACATGAGGGCCGCGGCCCGCGCGTAGTGCTCCGCTGCCTCCTCCGGGGGCAGCACCTGTTCGTCGGAGTGCGCTGACGCCAGCAGGTGTGGCAGCGCGCGCTCCACCCGTCCCGCTTCGAGCCAGTGATGCGCCAGGAGGATGGCGGGGGCTCCATCCTCCTCCAGCGCCGTGGCCAGCCGGCCGTGCAGCACGCGGACGTCTCCGGGCTCCATCGCGGCCCGCACGGCCTCCATCACCAGGTCATGGCTGAAGCGCTCTGCCATCAGGACCTGGGCCGACTCCAGCTCCGCGAGCGCTTCGTGCGCGCTCGCCGCCGTCACCTGGAGCACCCGGGGCACGAGCGACGTGCGGAAGAAGGCGCCCGCCAGCGCCGCGAGCCGGGCGCACTGGAGCGCCAGCGCGGACAGCCGCTCCAATCTCAGTTGGATGAGGGGGCCCACCCGTCCCGGAGGCGGCAGCCGCTGGGGCCAGTCCCGCTGCAGCGAGTCCGTCTCCAGCAGGTGCTTCAGGGTCTCCACCACGTACAGGGGATTGCCGCCCGTGTAGCGCGTGAGGTCCTCCGCGTGCGCCTCCGCGCCGGGCAGCCCCATGGCCGCCACCATGCGCTTCACCTCATCGCCCGTCAGCGCCTCCAGATCCACGATGCGTGCCAGCCCCGCGTCGAGGAGCCGCGCCACATGGTTCCGCGTCTGGGCGGACAGCTCATCCCGGCGGTAGCAGTCGATGAAGCGAAGGGGCTGGGCACCCCTGGAGACGGCTTCGAACATCCGGGGGAGCCCGTAGAAGAAGGCCTTGCTGCTGGCCGCGTCCCAGTACTGCACGTCGTCCGCGATGCTGATGTCCTCGTGCTCGTGGAGCAGTTGGAGCGCCACCGCGCCCGCGTCGTAGAAGCGCAGCATCCCGGTCTCGGAGTCCAACGGCGGCAGCAGCCGCGTCTCCCCCAGCTCGGGGAGGATGCGCGACAGCTCCGTGCGCACCCAGTCCGGCAGCTTCACGTCCGGCCAGCGCGCCATCTGCGTGCGGAACGCGCGAGCCTGTGAGGCGAACGGCACGTCGCTGTCGCCCACCCGCGCCTCGATGCGGCCCCAGCGTCCCTTCGAGCTCGCGAACTCCTCCGCGAGCCGCGTCTTGCCGCTGCCTGGGTCACCGGAGATGAACAGCATCTGGCCCGCCTCCCAGCCGGCCTCCAGCTGTCGCCACGCGGCATCCCGGCCCGCCAGCACCGGAGGGCGCAGCACGGACAGGGGCAGGGCCGTGCGGGTGACCGCGGTGGGGGAGGGGCGCTGCGTGCCCTTCTCCACCTCCCGCACCAGCGCCAGCGTCTCCGGCAGGGGGGGGACGCCCAGCTCGCGGGAGAGGACGCTGCGCAGTTGTTCGAAGGCCGCGAGCGCCGCGCCCCGGTCTCCCTGGAGGTAGTGCAGGCGGATGAGGTGGCGTCCCGCCTGCTCGGACTCGGGCTCCTGGCGTGCCCACGCCTGCGCGAGCCCCAGGGCGGCGGTCCAATCTCCTCCGGAGGTGAGGTGGCCGATGCGTGCCTCGCGCGCCTCGCGCACCCAGCCCTCGACGCCCGCGCGGGCCCCGTCCAGCCAGCGCGCGAGCTCCGGACCGTCATCGAAGTCGAAGCCCGCCAGCAGCGTGCTGCCTTCGGCCCCGACGGACTCCAGGGCCCGCTCATACGCCTGGGCCTCGATGGCGGCCTTGAGGCACGCGACGTCCACGTCCGACGGCGCCACCAATGCCAGACGTTCGGTGTCGCCCTCCACCAGGGCCTCCCCACCGCTGGCGAGGCGCAGGCGGCGCAGCAACTGCCGCATGTTGTTGCGCGCGGTGGTGGGAGAGGAGTCCGGCCACAGGAGGGCCGCCAGCGCGAACTTGGGCGAAGGCCCCTTCAATCCCAACCACGCCAGCAGCGCCGCCGCGCGCCGCTCCAGTCGGATCCGCTGTCCTTCAGGGCCCCACAGTTGCGCCAGCCCCAGCACCTGCACCCGCCATCGCATCCCAGCCACCTGCCGTCTCCCAAGACTTCCCGCGCACCCGCGCTTGTTGGTGCCCCGGAGTCTACGGGGAGCGCGACCGCCGATTTCTGTAAACTGCGCTCTCCGTGTTTTTCCAGCGTGAGCGTCTGGCAATGGAGCGACTGGAAAGACGTTGAACCTGGCGCGGTGGCGCACCGGGTCATGGGCCAGGGGCTTCGTCATCGTCGGGTCATGGATCGGCCATGTCCTGGCCGTGGTGCGCCGGCCCGGAACAGATGGGCTAGCGTCCCCTCCATGCAATTGCTCCGCACCGCCACGCTCCTGCTGCTGACGGGGTTTCTCGCCTCGGGTTGCAAGCGGGACTCCGAAGCTCCTGCGTCCAATCCGGCGACGCCCACCGCGCCGAAGTCCGCCTCGACGCCCCCCGCTCCGGGCCCGGCGCCCGCGCCCTTCGCCCAGGCGGGACTGGTGGCGCCCGTCACCGCGGCGGGACAGCCGGACACGGGCGAGGTGGACCTCGCGGCGCTGCGCGACTCCGTGGCGGACCCGAAGGTGCTCTCCGAGCAGGAGCTGTTGGCGCTCTCGGACCCCCATGGCCGCCAGGCCGAGGACCCCAGCGACGTCGCCATGGCGGTGCCAACGGCCGCCCCGCCGTCATCGGGGGCTGCCTACGAGGATGCACCCGGGCTGGGGGAGGACGCGGCCATGCTCCGGCAGGTGCCGCCACCGCCCCCGCCGCGACGCGCGATGCCTGAGAACCGACCGTCCCGGTCCGAGCGTCCCGCGCCCGCGGTTCGCGAGCCCGAACCCGACAGGCTGGAAGGCAGCGTCGCTGGGGGCGTGATTGGCGGTGTCGTCGGCGGTCAGCTCGGCAGCGGGGCCTCGGCGGGTGCGCCGCCGCCCTCTGCACCGGCCCCGTCCGAGGCCCGCGTGCTGGAGCAGAAGCGCCGGGAGATCATCCAGATCATCAAGGGCGGGCGAGGCGGAGGGAGCGAGGCGCTCGCTGGCCCCTCCCCCAGGGACGACGGTGAATACGAACGGGCGGAGCCCGCGAAGAAGGCGGTCGCCGAAAAGGCTGCCCCCACGCCGGTGCTTCCTCGCGTGGAGTCCGCGCCGCGTGCCGCCAAGGTGCTGGTGATGAGCGACGACGGTCGCTACCAGCCGCTCAAGGCGCGCGCCATCCGCGTCGTCACGTACATCCAGGGGTCGCGCGCGCGGACGGTGGTGGACCACCTCTTCGAGAACGACACCGGCCGCAACCTGGAGGGCACGTTCTACTACCCGCTGCCCGGAGGCGCGACGGTGGCCGGGTTCGCGCTGTACTCGGGGTCGGTGTCGGTGGACACGCCGTCGCTCTTCCAGTCGTCGGAGCTGCTGCCGCCGCTGGGCGACAACTCCACGGACTCCGCGCTGCTCACCGCCTCCGCGCCGCCCGCGCCGCAAGGGGCGAAGCGCTCCTGGGGCAACATCCAGGAGGCCCGCGTCGTGGAACAGAAGCGCGCGCGGGAGGTGTACGAGGACGTGGTGCGTCGCAACGTGGATCCCGCGTTGCTTGAATGGTCCGGCGCGTCCACCTTCAGCGCGCGCGTCTTCCCGCTGCCGCCGAAGTCCCTCAAGCGCGTCGTCATCGCGTATGAGCAGACGCTCCTCTTCGACGGACAGCGCCTGCGCTACACGTGGCCGCTGCCTCCGGGCGCGGGCCCGCAGGTGCGCGTCACCGCGCGCGTCCATGTGGATGCGCGACAGGCGCCGGAGATCACGGTGCAGCCGGAGTCGGGCGCGAAGGCCCGCAAGGTCGACGCCTGGCAGGTCTACGACTTCCCGAAGCTGGCGGGAGACGGGGCGCTGTCGGTGGCCCTGAAGCCGCGTCACGAGGACGCGGATGTCCTCGTGGGCGGGGACGTCGCGGGCCTTCCCGGTCATGCCTTCCACGCGCGCGTGCGACTGCCCACCCAGCTCACGTCGGGGGAGGAGGGCGCTCCCACGGGCCGCGCGGTGCTGGTGGTGGACACCTCGCTGTCCTCCGAGGACGGCAACGCCTGGGCCATCCAGGCGGCCACGCTGCGCGCATTGCTGGAGAAGGACCCGACGCTGAAGGAGTACGCGGTGCTCCTCTTCGACGTGCGCCCCCGCTGGCTGCACGGGCCGGGCTTCCGCGCGAACGACGCGAAGCACCGCCAGGAGAGCTTCGCGGAGCTGGAGCGCATCTACCTGGAGGGTGCCTCGCACGTGGACGGCGCGCTGGAGGAACTGGACCAGGCCGGACGCGAGTGGCTCAAGCCCGCTGCGTCCGGTGAGCGCGTGACGGCCTTCCTGCTCTCCGACGGCAACATCACCTGGGGACAGAGCCGCGTGGACGCGCTGCTCTCCCGGCACCCCAGCGTGGAGTCGCTGCGCTGGGTGACGTACCGCTTCGGCGAGGCCGCGGTGAACACGGAGCTCTTCGACGCGCTGGCGCGCTCCAGCGGGGGCCGCGTGGTGAGCGTCCTGTCCGCGGCGGAGGTGGACTCCGCGGCGAAGGCGCACCGCGCGGCGTCGGTGATGCTGTCGCGCGTGTCCGTGGTGGGCACGGACGTGAAGGACCTGGTGGTGGCGGGCAGGCCGCGCCTCGTGTTCCCCGGGCAGGAGCTGCAGGTGGCGGGGCGGCTGCCGGGCAAGGGGGACGCGGCGCTGGAGGTGGTGACCCAGGCGGGCACCGGGCCCGAGCGCACGCTGCGCATTCCCCTGCCGCGTGACGAGGAGAGCGCGTTCGCGCCCCGGGCCTGGGCGGAGCTGTTCGTGTCGCAGCTGGTGTCCCTGGACGACGAGCGGCTGGACCGGATGGTGGTGGCGCTCAGCCAGCACTACCGGCTGGCCAACGCCCGCGCGTCCATGCTCGTGCTGGAGTCGGAGGGGGACTACCAGTCCTATGCCGTCCGCGACGAGCAGGTGGACTTGCAGAACCTGGAGTCGCTGCGGCGCCGGGAAGAGGACCAGCGCCGGGACAAGCTGCTGGGCATCGCGCTGGACGAGGTGCCCGAGAGTGGCCGCGCGGTGGTGGCCCGGCTGGCTGAACAGAAGGCGGTGCTCACGCCGCTGCTCAAGCGTCAGCCGCTGCGGGATGCGCCCTACGCCGGCGGGGATGAGCGGCTCCAGGCCGAGTTGACCTATCGCAACGCACGGCGGGCGAACCGGGACGACGTGATGATCTACGAGGCGGTGGCCCGGAGGCGCGCCTTCTCGGGGGACACGTGGGGCGCGGTGCGGGCGCTGTCCTCGCCGGTGGAGCTGCGCTCGCAGGACGCGGAGGCGCTGCGGCTGGTGGGGTACGGCCTGCTGGCGCTGGGGCAGTACCCGGCGGCGGCGGAGCTGTTCGAACACGTGCGGCTCAGCCGTCCCTTCGAGGCGCAGGCGTTCCTGGAGGAGGCGCTCGCGCTGGACGCGGCGGGGCGCTATTCGGAAGCGGCCCGGAACTACGAAATCGTGCTGGCGCGCTCCTGGAAGCGGCATGGCTCCGAGGTCAGGACGGTGGCGGCCTTCCACTACGCGCGGCTGCTGGCGGGGTTGGAGCGGCAGACGCAGCTCAAGGATACGGTCGCCGTGCTGCGGGCGCGCCGCTCCGAGCTGTCGGGGTCTCGCGGGGTGTCGGGGTTCACCAGTGCGAAGGCCATCGACTACCAGCTCACCACGCACTGGAACTCGGACAGCACGGACATCGACCTGTGGGTCATCGAGCCGAACGGGGAGAAGTGCTTCTACCAGCACAAGGAGACGCGGCTGGGCGGGAAGCTGTTCTGGGACATCACGGACGGCCTGGGGCCGGAGCTGTACCACGCGCGCAAGGCGGCGCCGGGGCCGTACCACGTGGTGGTGCACTACTACGGCAACAACTCCGCGCGGTACGTGGTGCCCACGGCCCTGCTGCTCGTGAGCGACCGGGGTGTCTTCACGGCCAACGACATGGCCCAGCGCCGCTTCCAGGTGCGCATCCTGCCCAACAGCAACGCGCGTCTGTTGTTGCGGCGCGAGGAGCTGGTGGCCATGGGCAAGGACGGCGTGTCGGCGCAGTCCGCGCCCTGAGGGCGGCGGTTGGAGGTCCGTGCTCGCCGGGCCGTCGGGCCCGGCGGCACCTGGCCTCAGGTGGGGGTCGCGGAGCCGGGGGGCTCCGTGGACGCGAAGCGCGTGTCGATGTGCAGGGCCCGTGACAGCGTCAGCGTGACGGGCGTCTTCGCGGAGATTTCGAGCAGGCGGGCGCGCTGCTCCGGCGTCACGGTGTCCGCGCAGTCGAGGACCCGCTCGACGCGCTCACCCGCGGGCTCGCGAATCAGCTTGAGGCGCACGACGAGCTTGCCCAGGTCCCACTTCTTCTTCTCCGCGTACATCTTGAGCGTGATGGCCGTGCACGCGCCGAGCGAGCCCAGCAGGAGCTGGTACGGCGCGGGGCCCTGGTCCGCGCCGCCGCGTGCCACCGGTTCATCGGCGGTGAACTGGTGGTGTCCGGTGCGGATGTGCTGGGTGAGTCCTTCGCCGCCCTCCACCGTGGCGGCGGAGAGCAGGATGCTGTCGGGGGCATTGGCCATGCCCCCTTTCTACGTCAGGTCGAAGCCCGGCGCTCACAGTGCGTGGCGAACGAGCCAGGCGCGGATGGCGTGTGCGATCTCCTCGGGTGCGTCTTCCGGCGCATGGTGTCCCGCGCGGGCGAGTGGGACGACTTCGAGCGCCGGGAGCGTGCTTCGTGCCCACTCGACGATCTTCGGTGCGCTGAGCCCGGTGTCACCGAACGTCAGCAGGAGCGCGGGCTTCGCGGGCGTGCGTGTAAGCCACGCGTCGTAGGCCTCGATGACCGCGGCGACGTCGGCGGGCGCTCCGTCAATGGGAATCTCCCGAGGCCACTGCAGCACCGGCAGGCGCGAGGCCGGGTCGGGGTAGGGGGCGTAATAGACCTCCCGGTCGCTCTCCGACAGCCCGCTCAGGACGCCGTTCGCCAGCGACCGCGCCAGGAACGCGTTCTGCTCGAGCACCAGCTTCTCGCCGGTCCCTGGCGTGCGCAGCGCGCGGAACAGCTGCTCGCCCTGTGGAGGCCAGTCGCTCCAGTGCATGGGCCGGAGGAACGTCTCGAACACGACCACGCCGCGCACGCGGTCCGGGTGCCGCCGCGCCCAGTCAAGGGCGAGGACACCTCCCCAGTCGTAGCCCACGAGCACGACGTCGCGCAGGTCGAGCGCGGCGAACCACGCATCCAGGTAGCGCGTGTGATCCGCGAAGCGATAGGGGATGTCGGGCTTGCCTGAATGCCCCATGCCGATGAGGTCGGGCGCGAGGCACCGGTTGCGGTCGTCGAGCCGTGGAATCACGTTGCGCCACACGTGCGAGGACGTGGGGTTGCCGTGCAGGAACACGATGGGCGAGCCGGTTCCGGATTCACGGTATGCGATGAACGAGTCGAGGACTTGGAGTTGATGCGCCGTGGACATGGGAGTGCTCCGTGAAGGAAGGAGGGTGGGGGAGTGGCACGCGAGGAGCGCACCCGCGATGAGCCCGCCGAGCAATCTGTGCATGCCCACATGATGGGGTCGTCGAACCCTCCCTGGTAGTGATGGTTCGTGAGGGCTAACCTCACGAACCGTGAGCAATCCCATCACCGCCCTGGACCTCAATCTCCTCCTGGTGCTCCACACCGTGCTCACCGAGGGCAGCGTGGCGCGCGCGGCCAGCCGGCTCCACGTCACGCCCTCCGCGGTCAGCAACGGCCTGGCCCGCCTTCGCTCCGTGCTGGGGGATCCGCTCGTGACGCGCAAGGGCCGCGGCATCGTCCCCACGCCTCGGGCGCTCGCGCTCGCGCCCGCCATCGCGCGCGGCTTGCGTGAACTGGAGCTCGCGATTCACGAGGTCCCGTTCGATCCGACGGGCTGCACGCGTGCCTTCACCCTCGCCGTCGCGGATGCGGGACAGCTCACCTGGGTGCCACGCATCGTCGCGCTGATGACCGCGGAGATGCCCAGGGCGCGCCTCTCGGTGGTCGGCATCGACTCGCTCGTTTCACTCGGCGACCTGGCGTCGTCCCGGATTGATCTGCACATCGGCCTCGCCGGACGGGGCACGGGTCTGCACTTCGAGCCGTTGCTGGAGGAGCGCACCGTCCTCGTGGCCCGGGGGGGCCATCCCGCGCCTGGCGCACGCATGACCGCGCGCGTGCTCGGCACGCTCCGGCATGTGGGCGTGGAGATGGTGCCGGGCAAGGCCTTTCGTGATCTCGTCGGTGCTGCGTACGCGCGCGCGGGCATCCGCCGTGAGGTCGCGTTGACGGTGCCTTCATTCACGGCCGCTGCTGCGGTCGTGGCAGCGACCGACTTCGTCGCGACGCTGCCGGAGTCGCTCGTCGCAGCGCAGGGCACACGTCTGGGGGTGCGCGCCGTCAACGCTCCGTTCCCCGCGCACACCGTCAAGCTCGCGTTGTGCTGGCATGAGCGCACCCATGCCGACCCCGCGGCGCAATACCTGCGGGGGCTTGTCCGGCGCGCGGTCCTAGGGGCGTGAGGGTGGACACGGACGAAGCCCTCCATGCCCGGGTGCGGGTTCGGAGGGCTTCGAGTCGCTTCGCGGAGGTATGCCGGGTGGCCACGCCTCGGCGGACTTCAATGCCAGGCGCGGCTCACGCGGGAGGACTGCACGTGCCGTGGGTTACCAGGGGGCGATGCCCTGCTTCTCGTGCGGCGTCTGCGTGTACGTGGACTTGAACACGGAGCCCGCCGCGTTGAGCCCGGAGCCGAAGGCCTCGACGAGGGCCTGCTTCACGTGGCCCTGCTTCGCGCTCTGGAAGGCGTCGCGGCCGAAGTTCAGGGCCTCGCGCTGGTGCGCGTTGACCTCGCTGCGCTCTCCGCGCTCCACCTTGACGACGTTGTCCAGGACGCTGTTGCGGGAGCGGTCGGAGATGCCGATGCCGTTCTTGTCGAGGAGCTGGTTCACGCCACTGACCTGCTGGGCGTAGTCGCTCTTCTTGCCCTGCGTCGTCGAATCAATCTGCTTGCGCGAGGGATTCAGGAACGTGTGGTTGCTCTTGACCTTGAACATGGTTTTTCTCGCTCGGGGCGGCGGCCGCCCCTGGTAGGTGGTTCTTGAAGAAATTGTCGGGGCATGTGGGCTGAAGTTTCCTGGGACTTTCATTTCCCCACAAGAGCCGTGAACTCTCCACCCGCGAGAAGGGGCTGCGGCCACGCCGCTCAAGCCTGGACTTCCTAGGTCAGGCGCGCGGCGAAGGCGGCGAGCTGCTCCGTGACGGTGCCCCAGCCCTCGAAGAAGCCCAGCTCCTGGTGCTTGTCCTTGTCGGCGGGGGTCCTGTGCATCACGTGGACGGCGTAGTCGGTGCCCTGGGGGTGGTCCTTCAGCGTGATGCTCGCCGTCATGAACAGGAAGGGTTGTTCGGCCGGCCGCCATCCCCCCACCAGGGCGTTGGTGAAGACGAGCCGTTCGAGCGCGTCGACGGCGAGGAAGCACCCCGTCATGTGCGGCATGAAGTCACCGCTGTCCTCGCTGAAGTGGGTCACCAGGGCGCCGCCGGCACGGAGGTCCATCTCCACGACCTTGCAGCGCGCCGGCGCGGGCACCCACCACTGCTCGAAGCTCGCGGGCGTCGTCCAGGCCTTCCAGACGACGGACCGGGGCGCCTTGATGATCCGTGAAATCGTCAGGTCGAGTTCTGGATGGGGAGAAGGGCTCATCTGGATTCTTCCTTGTCTTGGGTGGCGGTGACGAACTGCTCGAGCCTGTCGGTGCGGCCTTCCCAGATGACGCGTTGGGTGGACAGCCACGTCTCGACCGCGGCGAACGGCTTCTTTTCCAGCGCACAGGTCCGGACGCGGCCTTCCTTATGCGTCCGGATCAATCCACTGCCCTCAAGCAGATGGATGTGTTTCATGAAGGAGGGCAAAGCCATGTCGAAGGGCTTCGCCAGGTCGCTGATGCTCGCGGGGCCCAGGCCCAGCCGTGCCAGGACGGCGCGGCGGGTGGGGTCTGCGAGCGCCTGGAAGATGCCGTTCAGCTGCTCTTGATACTGTTCCGATTGGCTAAGTATCATGGCCAGATACTTAGCACAAGGGCTAACCAATCGTCATGGGCCCGGCGTGGGCTGGAGGAGGTGCCTTCAGCTCAGGCCTTGAACGTCATCAGGGGGCGCAGCCTCGCCACCTCCCGCACGATGTCCGCCTCCACCTGCGCGCCCACCACCGAGCCGATGGGCTTGTAGGCCGCGGGTGCCTCCTCGATGCGGCGTTCGGCGCGGAGCGCGATGCAGTCCACCCCGGTGAGGCCCAGCGCCTCCTCACGGTGCTCCGCGCCGCCCCGCGACATGGAGAAGCGCGAGCGTGCCCGTCCCGCCCCATGCGACGCCGACGCCAGGGCCCGCGCGTTGCCCAGTCCCCGCATCAGGTAGGACTCGGCCCCCATGGAGCCGGGGATGATGACCGGCTGTTCGTCCTCCGCCGGGCACGCCCCCTTGCGCGCCAGCCACCCTCCCTCCCAGGGCAGGGTGATGTTGTGCGGCACGTCGTAGACGAGCGGCGCCTCCACGTCCCCGAACAGCTCGCGCAGCGTGTGCCGCACCAGCTCCGCGAGGAGCAACCGGTTGAGGAAGGCGTAGTTGGCCGCCGTCGCCTCGGCCTTCAGGTACTCGCGCACCTTCTCCGGGTCCACGAGCGGGAAGATTCCGCTCTCCGGGAAGGGGGTGCTCGCGGGCCACGCCGCCCGGACCCGCTCCTGCCACGTGCGTCCCACGTGCTTGCCCATGTCGCGCGAGCCGGAGTGCACCATGAACGCGAGCTGTCCCTCGCGCACGCCCCAGGCCCGGGCCCGCGCGCGGTCCACCACCGCCTCCACCCGCTGCACCTCCACGAAGTGGTTGCCGCCTCCGATGGTGGCGAGCCCCGGGTCGCGCACCACGCCCTCCCGCCGCAGTCCGGTGGGCGCCCACGACGGATCCCCTTCGAGCGCACCCCCCAGGTAGACGCGCGCGGACTCGCGGTCCAACTGGCCCAGGTCCGCCCGGGCCGACATGCCCAGGGGATTCTCCTGCGTCTCCAGGAGCCAGCCCGGCAGGCCGTCGCGCAGCAGGGCCTCCAGCGCGCGCGAGCCCTGGGCCACGTCCCGCGTGCCGAAGAAGCAGTGCCCCTTCATCCGCTCGACGAAGGCGTCGCGACGGGCGAGGAAGGCGTCCACGGGGATGTCCGCGACATGCAGACGCATGCCGCAGTTGATGTCCGTGCCCACCGCGCCGGGCACCACCATGCCCTCGGTGTGCACCACCGACCCGATGGCCACCCCGGAGTCACCCGGATGGAAGTCCGGCGTGGCGCGCACCTGCTTCACGCGACCGCCGTCCGGATGGTGGAGCGCGGCGAGCGCGGCGAGCTGCTGGAAGGCCTTGCCCTCCACGGGCAGGTCCGGTGGGAGGAGCACCTCGGCGGCGGGGGCGTGGGGATCCGCCAGGAGTCGAACGGTGTAGACACGACCGTCGTACGTGACGTCGAGCCCCTCGCGGGCAAGCGCCCGCAGGAGCCGGTTCAATTTCGGCTGCATGACCTTCTCGGAATCTGACCCGGTACGAAAAATCCGGGGGACGTGAGCGATGGGATGAGACCTCGGGTCAGCAGCCGCGGTCGGGACGCCGGAGCGTCCGCGGGCCCTGTGACGCCGTCATCCGCCGGCACCTGACAGTGGTGGCCCGCGAGGTGCCGCGCTAATGGGCGAGTCCTGCGGTGCGCATGACGCCGCGAGTGAATCCAGCAGCGTGTCGGAGGGAGACGGTAGGGTGGTCGGTCCCGGGCAGTGCAGCCCGGCAGCACCCTTCACCGAGGTCCCTGATGCATTTCCCCGTTTCCTCGCGCACGCTGCGCACCCTGTCCCTGGCGGGCGCCTGCTCGCTGTTCGCCGCCTGTGACTCCGACGACAAGCCGCCCGTCACGCCGCCGCCGCTGGACACCTCGCCGCGCACGCTGACGCTGCTGCAGACAAGCGACCTGCACACCAACATCTTCCCCTGGGACTACTTCACCGGGAAGCCGGACGCGAAGCGCGGCCTCGCCAGGGTGGCCACGCTCATCAAGCAGGAGCGGGAGAAGAACCCGGACTGCACGCTGCTCTTCGACACCGGTGACACCATCCAGGGCTCGCCGCTCGGCACCTACTACGCCATCGTGGACAACGCGCCCAAGCACCCCATGGCCACCGCCATGAACGAGCTGGGCTATGCCGCCATGGCCCTGGGCAACCACGAGTTCAACTACGGCCAGGACGTCCTCAACAAGTTCAAGAGCGAGGCGAACTTCCCCCTCCTCGGCGCGAACGTGCGCAAGAGCGCGGACGGCTCCGAGGCCTTCACCCCGTACGTGATGACCACGGTGTGCGATGTGAAGGTCGGCATCCTCGGGCTGGTGACGCCGGGCGTGGCGACGTGGGAGCGCAAGGACAACATCACCGGGCTGCGCTTCGACGACCCGCTGGAGACCGCGAAGACCTACGTGCCGAAGATGAAGCAGGCCGGCGCGGACGTGGTGGTGGTGGCCATCCACAGCGGTCCGGACAAGCAGCCGGTGGGCAGCGCGAGCAGCCCCGAGTCATGGCTCGCGGACTACGCGGATGCCACGAAGTGGACCGACCGGGGCAACCTCCCCGGTGAGAACGAGGCGGTGCAGATCGCCCAGCAGGTGGCGGACGTGGACGTGCTGCTCACCGGCCACACCCACCAGCCCATCCCGAAGATGCTGCTGAAGAACCAGGACGGCCGCGAGGTCCTCCTCACGCAGCCCAACCGCTGGGGCAGCCACCTGGCCAACGTGCAGCTCAACGTCACCTGGAACGGCGAGCGCTGGGGCGTGGAATCCCACGACTCACAGCTCCACGCGGTGGACGACAAGGTGGTGGAGGATGCCACCGTCAAGCAGCTCACCCAGGCCTACCACGACACCACGGTGGCCTACGTGAACCAGAAGATTGGCAGCACCACCGCGGCCTTCACGGGTGGCTTCGCCGGACGCTACGTGGACAGCGCCCTGGGGGACCTGCTCAACATCGTGCAGGAGGAGGCCGCGGAGGAGGCCGGCTTCACCGTGGACCTGTCCGCGACCGCCCTGTTCTCCAATGACGTCGCGCTGCCGAAGGGGGACGTCACCCTGCGCGACGCCTACAGCGTCTACATCTACGACAACACGCTGTACGTGATGGAGATCAACGGCTCCATCCTCCGGCGCGCGCTGGAGATGAACACGCTGTACTTCAAGCAGTTGGACGCGGCCAACCTGCCCGCGAAGCCCGAGGACGCGAAGGCCACCATGCCCGTCGTCGCGGACTACAACTGGGACCTCTACTCGCGCATCGAGTACGGCTACGACCTGACGAAGCCCGCGGGCTCCCGGCTCACGCACCTGCGCTTCCAGGGCGTGGACGTCCGGGATGACCAGGTCTTCCGCATCGCCGTCAACAACTACCGCGGCGGTGGCGGAGGCGGGTACAGCATGTTCAAGGAAGGCCGCCTGCTGTGGTCCTCCGCGGACGGCGTGCGTGACTACGTCGCGCGCTACATGCAGTCGCACCAGAACCTGTCGCCGGAGGCGGTGAACACCTGCAACTTCACGCTCGCCCCCGACCTCTACACGCCCTACTTCGCGTCCACGCTCGGCGCGGCGAAGTGCGTGCCCGCGAAGTAGCCGCGGGCGGACGTGCGTCGCGCTGAAGGACTCAGCGCGACGCGCGCACCCGCCAGGACGCGGAGCGACCACCGGGGGCCAGGGGCGTGGAGCCCCTGGCGTCACGGGGCTTCCAGCAGCCCGGCTTCCTCGCGGACGGGCGCGGTGCGCGTCCGGGCGATGAGCAGGTAGATGGCGGGCACGAAGTAGAGCGTGAAGAGCGTGCCCAGGGCCATGCCGGTCACCAGGACGAGCCCGATGCTGTTGCGCGCCGCCGCGCCCGGTCCCGACACGAGCACGAGCGGGAAGTGGCCCGCGACCGTGGCCACGGTCGTCATCAGGATGGGACGCAGACGCGCGGAGGAGGCTTCCCGCACCGCCTCCAGCTTCGTCTTGCCCTCATCCTGGAGCCGGTTGGCGAAGTCCACGATGAGGATGCCGTTCTTCGCGATGAGCCCCACCAGCGTCACCAGCCCCACCTGCGAGTAGATGTTGAGGGTGGTGGTGAAGCTGTCGGTGAAGTACGGCATCGTCGGGTTCGGCATCCGCAGGAACGTGGTCATCATCGCGCCGAAGAGCGCCAGGGGCACCGACCCGGCGAGGATGATGAGCGGATCCCGGAAGCTGTTGAACTGGGCCGCGAGCACCAGGAAGATGAGCACCACCGCGAGCATGAACGCCGGGAGGAACGTGTTGCCCTCCACGCGCAGCTGCCGGGACTCGCCCGTGTAGTCGATGCGGTAGCCCGCGGGCAGGATGCGCGCGGCCTCCGTCTCCAGGTAGGTGAGCGCCTCATCCAACGGCCGGATGGCCACGCCGCTCAGCTTCACCGCGTTGAGCTGCTGGAAGCGGTTGAGCGAACGGGGGGCCACCTTCTCGCGGAGCGACGCGATGGACGACAGCGGCACGAGCTTGCCGTCCGGACCGGTAACGTGGATGTCCTTGAGCTGCTCGGGGTTGAGCCGGGAGGTCCGCAGGACCTGCGGGATGACCTTGTAGCTGCGGCCGGCGATGTTGAACCGGTTGACGAAGTTGCCGCCCACCGCCGCGCCCAGGTCCTGTCCCACGCTCCCCAGGTTCAATCCCAGCTGCGCGACCTTCTCGCGGTCGACCTCCACCTCCGACTGGGGCTGGTCCATCTTCACGTCGATGAGCGGTGGGAAGGCGAACAGCCCGCTCTGCGTCGCCTTCTCCTGCAACTGCTGCGCGAACCCCAGCAGCTCCTCCGCCTCCGCCGTGGAGGCGATGACGAACTCCACCGGGAAGTTGCCGCCACCCGGCAGCGCGGCCGGCTGGATGGCGAAGGTCTGGATGCCCGGGAGGACATTCACCCGCTCCTGCGTCTCCGCCAGCACCTGCGCACCGGAGCGCTTGCGCTGCTCCCACGGCTTCAGCCCCAGGCCCCAGAACCCGTTGCCCGGGCTCATGACCTGGAAGATGAACCCGGCCTCCGGCATCGCCAGGAGCGTCTTGCTCACCTGGTTCACGGACGGCGCCAGCTGATCCAACGTGGAGTTGGACGGGGTGCTGACGATGCCGAAGACGATGCCCTGGTCCTCCGTCGGCGCAAGCTCGCGCGGCGACTGGGAGAACATCACGAGCGCGAGCAGGCTCAGCACCACCCACGCGGCGTAGACCGGTCCCCGGATCTCCAGCGAGCGGTCCAGTGTGCGGGCGTACCCGGCGCGCAGGCGTTCGAAGGAGCGGTTGACGACCCCGGCGAGGCCCTTGTCCTCATGGCCCGCCCGCAGGAGCGAGGCGGACATCATCGGCGAGAGCGTCAAGGCCACCACGCCCGACAGGGCCACGGCCCCGGCCAGTGTGAGCGCGAACTCCCGGAACAGCGAGCCCGTGAGCCCTCCCTGGAAGGCGATGGGCGCGTAGACCGCGGCGAGCGTGAGGGTCATCGCGATGATGGGGCCCACCAGCTCCCGCGCGCTCTTGAGGGCGGCGTCCACCGGGCGCAGCCCTTCGCGCAGGTGGCGCTCCACGTTCTCCACCACGACGATGGCGTCGTCCACGACCAGGCCTACCGACAACACCACCGCGAGCAGGGTGAGCAGGTTCACCGTGAAGCCGAACATCTGCATCAGGAACACGGTGCCAATGAGTGACACCGGGATGGCCACCACCGGCACCAGGATGGAGCGCACGGAGCCCAGGAACAGGAAGATGACCACCACGACGATGAGCAGCGTCTCCGCCAGGGTGCGCACCACCTCGTCGATGGCGTTCTGGATGTACTCCGTCCCGTCGAAGGCGATGCCGGCCTTGATCTGCTCCGGCATCTCCCGCTTCAGCGAGACCATCTCATCGCGGATGCGCTGCATGACCTCCAGCGAGTTGGCATTGGGAAGCGACCAGATGCCGATGAAGACCGCCGTCTTCCCATTGATGGTGACGTCGGTGTCGTAGTCCTCGGCGCCGAGCACCACGTCCGCGATGTCCGACAGCCGCACCACCGCGCCACCGTCCCGCCGCACGATGAGCTGCCGGAACTCATCCACCGAGCGCAGGCTGGTATTCGCCGTGAGGTTCACCTGGACGAGCGAACCCTTCGTCTGGCCCACGGCGGCCAGCGAGTTGTTGGCGGCGAGCGCCTGCCGGACCTGCGAGGGGCTGACGTTGAGCGCGGCCATCCGCTCCGGCTTCATCCACACCCGCATCGCGAACGTGCGCGCCCCGAGGATGTCCGCGCGCTGCACGCCCTCCACCGAGGACAGCCGAGGCTGCACCACCCGCACCAGGTAGTCGGACAGCTCGTTCTGCTGGAGGAAGTCGGAGGTGAAGTCGAGATAGGCGACGGCGAACTGGCTGTCCGCGGACTCGATGCCCATCACGGGGACCTGGGCCTCGGGAGGCAGGTCGCCGCGCACCTGATCGACCTTGGAGCTGATCTCACTCAAGGCGCGGTTGGAGTCGTAGTTGAGCTTGAGCCGGGCGCGGATGATGGAGACGCCCTGCAGGCTCTGGGACTCGACGTAGTCGATGCCGTCCGCGGCCGCGATGACGCGCTCCAGCGGGGTGGTGATGAAGCCGCGGACCAGCTCCGCGTTGGCGCCGACGTAGGCCGTCGTCACCGTGATGTCGGCGTTCTCGCTGCGCGGGTACTGCCGCACGTTGAGCGAGCGCAGGGCCTGCAGGCCCGCGATGATGATGAGGAGGTTGACCACCAGCGCCACGACGGGGCGGCGGATGAAAAGGGCGGTGAAGTTCATGGATTCGCCTTCCTCTGCCCTACGGGTTCACGGGCTGGGGCGCGGCCTCGACGGGCGGCGCCAGCGCGTTGTTGAGGACGACGGCCGCGCCGTTCTTCAGCTTGAAGACGCCGCTGCTGACCACGGTCTGCCCGGCCGTCAGGCCGGACGTCACCTCGACGAAGTCTCCCCGGCGCTCACCCAGCCGCACGAACTGCTGCCGCGCCAGGAGGGCCGCCTTGCCCGCGGCGTCCTTGCCCTCGGAGAGCGTGAACACCGAATCGCCGTAGGGGGCGAAGAGCACCGCGGTGGCGGGGATGGCCACCACGGGGTGGCTGGCCTCCGCGAGCACCTCCACGGTGGCGAACATCCCCGGCAGAAGCCGCCCATCCGCGTTGGGCACGGTGGCGCGCATGCGCACGCTGCGCGAAGACAGCTCCACCTCCGGGTTGATGGTGGTGAGCTCGCCCTCCCACGAGTTGCCGGGGAAGACGTCCACGCCCAGGCGCACCTTCTGCCCCTGCTTCACGCGGGCCAGCGCCTGCTGGGGGAGCAGGAACTCCACGATGGCGGGGGTGATGGACTGCAGGGAGGCGATGGGGTTGCCCGGGGAGACGAGCTGCCCCAGCTCCACCTGCCGGATGCCGATGCGGCCCTCGAAGGGCGCGCGGATGGTCTTCTTCGCGATGAGGGTCTGCAGGTGGGCCACCGTGGCCTCGGCCTGGACCGCCCGCGTCCGGACGGCGTCCAGCTCCGACTGGGTGTTGGCGCCCTGGGAGTGGAGCTTCTCCACGCGGTCGCGGGTCAGCCGCGCGAGCTGCGCGTCCGCCTCCGCCCCGGTCAGCTGGGCCCGCTCGCTGGAGGCGTCGAGCTGGACGAGCACCTGGCCCTTCTTCACCGACGCGCCGTTCTCGAAGCGGATGTCGCTGACGACGCCCGGCAGTTCGGCGCTCAGCGTCACGCCGCGCAGCGCGAGCACCGTGCCGACCGCGCCCTGGGTCGCCTGCCAGCCGAAGGACTCCGCCTTGGCCGACGTGACGGACTCGGGAGGCGGCACGAAGGTCTCACCCGCCTGGATCATCGCGACGATCTGCGCGCCCTTGACGCCGACGAGCAGCGCGAAGATCCCGAGCAGGAGCAGGACGCCGATGACCCACCGCTTGAGGCGGCCGACCGGACGCGAGGGGGAATCGGTCACTTCGTGGGAGGGGGCAGGGAGCGGTGCATGCATCGTGGGCACTCGAGCGCGGTGGGTCGCGCGGCCGTGTCAGGGATTGTTCCGCCCTGTAGCCGAAACCCCCGGTGTTTACGCTCTTGAAAATCCGTTTTTTGTCGTTGCCGAGCCGTGCGGGTGCCCAACTCGGTGGATTGTCCCGGGGAGACGTGACGAACCGGTGGCGGGAGCGCTCCCGGGGCCGCTTCGGAGCATGCCCGGGCGGACAGGCGGCCGGGGGCAAGCGCCCCTGCTGGCGTGTATGGGTTTCAGCGGGCACGGCCCGCGTTCGCGTCTGGTTTCAGGGCTCCTCGGGGGCGACCGGCAACCCTGAGCGGGTGAAGGAGAAGACCAGCGAGGTCTCGATGCGGCTCACCTCGGGGCGGCTGGTGAAGGAGCGGATCGTCAGGACCCGGAGGTGCTCGGTGTCCCGACACACCACGTGCACGAGGAAGTCCGTGGTGCCTCCCAGGCAGTAGACGGCCACCGTCTCCGGCAGCGACCGCAGGTGGTCGCCGATGTTGCCGAAGGCCTCGCCCACGTGGAGCCGGAGCTGCACCGCGATGAGGGCCTGGAGCCCGAGCCCCAGGGCGCGTGCATCCAGCTCCGCGCCATAGCCCTTGATGACGCCTTCCGACTCCAGCTTCCGCACGCGCGTGAGGCACGACGAGGGCGCGAGCCCCACCTGCGCGGCGAGTTCCTTGTTGGACAGCCGCGCATTGTTCTGGAGCGCGGCCAGAATGGCGCGATCAATTCGGTCGAGGGAGGTCATCCGGGGCTCCGTTACGAATTCCATTCGATGGAGTGGGCTGCGGCCGACTTCTATTCTGTCGGAATGCCATTCTACGGAATCCTGGCGGTCGCGGCGCTGGCGGTGACGAATCCCCTGCTGGAGCCCTGGGCCGGGCCGCACGGTGGGGTGCCTCCCTTCGACAAGGTGAAGGTCGAGCAGTTCCAGCCGGCGCTGGAGGAGGGGATGGCGCGCTACCGGCGGGAGGTGGCCGCCATCGTGGACTCGAAGGAGGCGCCGACCTTCGAGAACACGGTCGCCGCCCTGGAGGACGCGGGGCGCGCGTTCAACCAGGTCCATGAGGTCTACAGCGCCTGGTCCTCGGTGATGAACACGCCGGAGTTCCAGGCGGTGGAGCGCGACATGGCGCCCCGGCTGTCGGCGTTCTGGGACGAGACGCCCCAGGACCTGGCGCTCTTCCGGCGCGTCCAGGCCGTCCACGCCTCCGCCGACACGGCGAAGTGGACGCCCGAACAGCGCCGCCTCGTCTGGCTGACCTACCGAAGCTTCGTGCGCTCGGGAGCCCTGCTGGATGACGCGGGGAGGCAGCGCATGGCGCGGACGAACCAGCGGCTCGCCACGCTCTCCACGACGTTCGCGCAGAACGCGCTCGCCGACGAGTCACGCCCGGTGCTGCTCGACTGTGACGCGGACCTGGCGGGGCTGCCGGAGTCGCTGCGAAGGGCGGCGGCGACGGAGGCCGTGGCCCAGGGGCAGGAGGGCCGGTGCGCCGTGGCCAATGCGCGCTCGGCGGTGGCGGACTTCCTCACGTACTCGGACCGCCGGGACCTGCGCGAGAAGGTGTGGCGCAACTACGACAGCCGGGGTGACCACGGCGACGCGCACGACAACAACGCGCTCATCACCGAGATGCTGGCATTGCGAGCCGAGCAGGCCCGGCTCCTGGGCCACCCCACCCACGCGCACCGGAAGCTGGAGGTGTCCATGGTGAAGACGCCCGAGCGGGCGATGCGGTTGATGGAACAGCTGTGGACGCCCGCGGTGGCGCGGGTGCGGGAGGAGGTGGCCGCGATGCGGAAGCTGGCCCGCCGCGCGGGGCAGAAGGAGGACATCGCCCCCTGGGACTACCGCTACTACGCGGAGAAGGTCCGCAAGGCGAAGTACGACCTGGAGGAGGGCGAGGTGAAGCCCTACATGCAGTTGGAGAAGCTGCGCGAGGGCATGTTCTGGATGGCCGGTGAGCTGTTCGGCCTGGACTTCACGCCCGCGACACACGTGCCCGTGTATCACCCGGACGTGCGTGTCTTCGAGGTGAGGGAGCGCGCGAGCGGCCGACACGTGGGCTTCTGGTACTTCGACCCCTATGCGCGGCCGGGCAAGTACAACGGCGGGCAGACGGACGTGTACCGCATCCAGGAGCGGTTCCGGGGGGAGGTGACCGCCATCGTCTCCAACAACACGCCCTTCGTGAAGCCGGCTCCCGGGGAGCCCGCGTTGCTCGGCTGGCGCGACGCCCAGACGCTCTTCCACGAGTTCGGACATGCGTTGCACGTGCTGGGTTCGAACGTGGCGTATCCGTCGGTCTCCGGAGGCCGGGTGGTGACGGACTACGCCGAGTTTCCCTCGAAGCTGATGGAGCACTGGCTCGGGACGTCGGAGGTGCTGGGCCGCTTCGCGTTGCATCACCAGACGGGCCAGCCGATGCCGGCGGCGCTCGTGGCGAAGCTGCGCAAGGCGGCGACCTTCAACCAGGGCTTCTACACGGTGGACTCCCTGACCTCGGCCCTGGTGGAGATGAAGCTGCACCTGGAGGGAGGCAGGCCCGTGGATCCGGACGCGTTCGAGCGGGACACGCTGCGGCGGCTCGGCGCTCCGGAGGCCGTGGGCATGCGCTTCCGGATGCCCCACTTCGGACACGTCTTCGCGAGCGACGCGTACGCGGCGGGCTACTACCGCTACCTGTGGGCGGACATGCTGGCCGCGGACGCCTTCGAGGCCTTCACGGAGGCGGGAGGCCCCTACGATGCGAAGGTGGCGGCGAGGCTGCGCGCGAATGTGTTCTCCGTGGGCAACACCGTGGATCCGTTTGAGGGCTACCGCGCCTTCCGGGGCCGGGACGCGAGCCTGGGCGCGCTGCTGCGGGAGCGCGGCTTCCCGACGAAGGAGGCCGCGCCCGTCAGGGCGAAGTCCACGGCCCCGTGAGGGCGCGAGGGGCTGGCGGTGACGGCCGGCCTCGCGGGGCCGGGGCGCATGGCCTACCCTGGGCCCCGGGCAGGTGTCGCGTCAGGCCCGGAGGACCGGGTGCAACCCCGAGGAGGACCGGATGCTCGCCTGCGTGGATGTGGACTACCGGCCTGACGTCACCGTGGCCGCGTGTGTCCTCTTCCGTGGCTGGACGGACGCCAAGGAGGCCGCGCACCTGGTGGAGCGAGGCCCCGTCGCGGCCCCCTACGAGCCCGGCCAGTTCTACCGCCGCGAGCTGCCGCACCTGCTGCGCGTGCTCGCCGGGGTGCAGGAGCCGCTGGAGGCCATCATCGTGGATGGCTACGTGTGGCTCGGGGCGGACAAGCCGGGCCTGGGGGCCCACCTGTACGAGGCCCTCTGCCGCGCGGTGCCCGTCATCGGCGTGGCCAAGACGCCCTATGTCACCACCGGCCCTGCCCTGCCCATCGTGCGTGGCCAGAGCCTGCGGCCCCTGCTCATCACCGCCATCGGGATGGAGACCGCGACCGCCGCGGAGCACATCCGGCGGATGCACGGCGCCTCGCGCATGCCGTACCTGCTGACCCAGGTGGACCGGCTGAGCCGGGCGCCCTGACGCGGCGGAGCGGCGCGCGCACACCCTGGTGACCGGGGTCATCAGGTGGTGGATGCCGTCATCGCTTCACTCGAGGCTGGGAGCGGGGAGCGCTCAGCTCAAGTGCCTGATCTTCCGAGCGGAGGACCGGCCAGGCCCTGACGGGCGGCGGGGGAGGACGCTGGCATGCGTCCTGCTCTACGTCCCTGTGTTCCTTCCAAGGCTTGCCACCCCCTCCGGCCACCCTGAGTCTGAAATGTCCATCTCGCTCCTCAACCGCTCGTCGCTCTCCACTCCCCCTTCGAGCATCTCCAACCTCAAGCCGGTCACCTCCCCGGCCGAGAGCGTGAAGAGCACCCAGGCGCCGCAGCCGCGCAACGACCTGCGCCAGATGTTCATGACCGACTCCTTCGACCAGGGCGTAAGCCCGCCGGGTGGCATCGGGAAGGCGCAGGAGCAGGTGTCGCAGCTGCTGGGCGGGATCATGCAGTTGGTGAAGGCGCTGGAGACGCAGGCGTCGGGCGGGCAGGGCGATGACCTGGGCCTTGGGTCGCACGAGCTCGCGCCCAGCCTGGAGGATGGGGTGGACGGCGTGGCCCCGGCGGCGGCGCCCGTCGCGAGCAAGGCCAGCGGCGCGGTGGATCCGATGCACTCCAACCGCACCAGCGACGCGGGCCCCGGGTTCGGCGCGCCGTCTTCCGGCTCCACCGAACAGGTGAGCGCGAGTGAGCCGTGGTTGGCGAAAAACAACGTCGGCTCGCCCTACAACAGCAACATGCTGGTCATCGATCCGAGCAGGAAGGGTGACTACAAGTACACGAACACGTTCGCCAACAAGACGAACCAGCCGCAGACCGTGACGCTCTGGAACAAGACGGGGGAGAAGGGCGGCCCGAACGACGGGCAGCACTTCGATAAGAGCACCCCGAAGACGTTCACGTTGCAGCCCGGCGAGTCGAAGGTCGTGGCGTTCGACACCAACAGCAGCGTGGCGTGGGCTGTCTCGAAGGACGGCTCGTCGAAGCCCGGCGCGAACTCCGGTCAGACCTGGGGCGAGGCGACGTTCGCGAACGCCGGCACGGGTTGGAGCGGCTATGACACCAGCCAGATCAGCCCCGCGGGCCACAATGGCAAGATGTCCATCTCCAACGAGGCCAATGGCCACACCGTGACGGAGGCCAATGCCTGGCAGACGCCTTCGGATGATCCGGCGGGTCGCGATGTCGGCGTCCCCGCCGGTCCGCTGAACCTGACCACGGTCTTCAGCTGAGGGACTCAGGGCTCCGGGCGGGAGGGCGCGGGGACCGGCAGTTGTTCCGGCTCGCCCCGTTGAACCAGGTGGATGCGTGTGCCGGAGGTGCCCTGGCCGAGGTCGGGCTTGAGCACCTGCTGTGCATCGTAGTGCCCGCCGTTCTGCCTACGGAACGGGAGCGGGTCGTCCGTGAACAGGCCGTCCAGCCGCGCCTTGAACGCCTCCGCGATGGATGACCACTGCTCTGCCTTCAGGCGGTCGGACTGGTAGGCCGTGAACGGCGGCAGGACGTCCATCCCGGGATAGAAGAGCACCCCGTGCTGGATGGGGAAGAGGACGTCATCCAGGGCCCCGTTGACGCCGCGGTCGGAGTAGTGCGGCGCGCGTCCGCCAATCGTCACGGAGAGCATGGCGCGGCGGCCCATCAGCGAGCCCTCGCCGTAACGGTCGCCCCAGCGTTCGCCCTCGTGCACTCCGACGCCATAGGCGAAACCGAAGGCGAAGACGCGGTCCACCCAGCCCTTGAGGATCGCCGGCATCGAGAACCACCACATCGGGAACTGGAAGAGCACGGCGTCGGCCCAGAGCAGCTTCTGCTGCTCGGCGACGATGTCCGGGCTTTGCGAGCCGTGGGTGAAGGCGGTCTTCGACGCCCGCTCATAGAACAGCCGCTCCCCGGCATCGTGGTCCAGGAAATCCGCCCCGTCGGCATTCGCCTTCCAGCCCATGGCGTACAGGTCCGAGACGCGAACCTCATGGCCCCGGGCGCTCAGGTGGCGGACCGCGAGGTCCTTCAGCGCGCCATTGAGCGACTGCGGTTCGGGGTGGGCGTAGACAATCAAGGTCTTCATGGCACAGAGGTACGATTCCGGTTATTTCTTCGCAAGTACGCACAAGTTTGGGCAGTACGCACAAAGAGGTAACCATGACTCGCAAGCGCGACGACGACTCGAAGACGAACTGCGCGGTGGAATCGTCCCTCGGCGTCATCGGCGGGCGGTGGAAGGGCGTGGTGCTGTACTGGTTGCTGCACGGCACGCACCGCTTCGGCGAGCTGCGCAAGCGGTTGCCGAACTGCAGCCAGCGCATGCTGACCCTGCAACTGCGCGAACTCGAGGAGGACGGGCTGGTGAAGCGCACCGTCTACGCCGAGGTGCCGCCGCGCGTGGAATACGAGCTCACCCCCTTCGGCCGCTCCCTGGAGCCGGTGCTGTTGGGATTGCGCGACTGGGGTGAGAAGTACAAGCGCCGCTTGCAGCGCACGGGATGAGAGAGGACCTCGCGGTCACGAGTGAGAGGGGTCCTGTTTCAGTGGTTCCCACCTGGAATCGCTGAAAGCGGCGCTGGGGTGGTTGTGAGTCCGGCGCACCCGATGTTTCAGGAGCTTATGCATATCCCATACGAGGGGACGTGAAATGGGTGCGAAGGAGTTGGTACTTGGAGATGGCGGGCTGGAAGGGCTCAGGGAATGCTTGTTGATTGCGTATGCGCTCAATCGAGCGTCCCATGAGTTCGTGGTTGTCAGTGACTATTGGGAGGGGCGGGCTGCTGAACGACGGTCATTTGTCCGGCTTGTGTTCGAGGGGGTGGAGGACTTCAAGAGGGAGTCGGGATTGAACCCCGAGCTGCGAGCCTTCTGGGGGGAATACCGGATGGAGGGGGCGCCTGGAGGGGTCGTGTTCCAGTCGGTCGAGACCCATCCGGAAGGGGGCGGTACCCGTGCGAGTCTCTGGTTCGGTCCGTCGTTCGGCGGGTGTTCATTCTGGTATCGCGGTGTTCATGCGTCTGTTCGAAGGGCCCGTGTGCAGATGCGGGGACGGGATTGGGAGTACCGGGACGCAGAAGATGATGAGGTGCTGGATGTTCATGCGCCCTTCGGTGGGGGGCGCGGGTGAGTCCGCAGTGCTTCCGTCATCTGTACGAGCGAATGTTGCGAGACTTCGCGTCGGGAGTAGGCCCGTTTGAATGAGCATCTTGGTGTCCTCGCTGCTTCAGCGAAACAGAGGCCATTGAAACAGGTTGACGGTGGCGCTGCGCTCCTCTCGGCCGCGGAAGTGAGCCTGTCGGCAGGTCCCCATATTTGCCAGCTCCGTCGCGAGTTGGACGAACACGTCGGTTTCCCGTGTCTGCTCTTCGACGGCGGGCCCCACTGTATGAAGCACTCTCAGTCCAAGCGCGAGTTTTCAAGCCGAGAGCACTTTCAGATACTTCCAAATCCAGTTGTGGGAGTGGACCTGGCTCAATCATCGCGACTTCGATCGCAGATGGCCGCAAGGCTGGCGACAAGCCTGACTGCAAGAAACCACCGGTGAGCACTTGGCGGGTCAAAGCACACCCCTCCGAAGGGACTGGGCTACGTCAAGTCCTCGTCCCTGACTTGGGTTGATTACGCCAAGTGCGCTGGGCGCGAGAAGAATTCTCCTGCGTTACGTCGAGCAGCGCTGCTATCGTTCAGGCAGTTAATGGCTACCAGGAGGTCGCTTGTGCAGCTTGTTGCCGCAATCGTAGGCCCCTTCAAATCCATCAGCCAGCCGCAGACGGTGCCGATTGAACCGTCAGTAACGGTGTTTGTCGGCATGAACGAGGCTGGCAAGACGGTATTCCTTCAGGCACTCGAAAAATCGGATGATGCTGTCGGCCTCGCAGCGTTCGATCCAATTGAAGACTACCCTCGGAAAGACCTGTCTGCCTATCTCCGTGAGCACAAGCAGAAGCCCTCTACGGTGACGACGCTCACGTACCGACTCTCCAAGGGAGAACTGGACGAGTTGAATGGAGCGTTGCACACGAACCTGCCGGTGGATTTTGAATTTAAGATTGCGCGCGATTACGACAATAAATTGAACATGTATCTTGCCGTCGATGAGAAGCCAGTGCTCGCGACGCTTCGTGAAACTGCGGGTCTTAGCTCTGATACGAAGGCAGCGCTTGCGTCGGTGGTTGCGGTTCGAAGTATTCCCGGTGCGCTCGCGGGTCTTAGTCTCACAGAAAAAGACAAGGCTTGGCTTGAGGTGATCCAGGAGAGAGTCGAAAAGGCAAGGCGGGAGTCGGTTGTTGAGTCGGAAGTGCGTGATTGGCTTCAGCCGCGTGTGCCGAAGTTTGCATTCTTTGGAGAGTATGCGTTGCTCCCGAGTAAGGTGAATCTCGCGGATCTCGCTGAGCGAGTTCAACAGGCCCGGGGATTGAAGGCGCAAAGTCAAAGACCGCCTGTGAGGGCTGCGCAGAAGCAAATATTTCCGCAGCACCTGGGTGTGCTAGCACTACTCAGGATGGCAGATATATCAATCGATGATTTTACGAAGTCTGGCGGATATGAGCCGTTGAAGGCTCGTCTCGAAGCGGTATCCATCCGGCTGACTGATGAGATTTTTGAGTTTTGGAAGCAGAACGAGGATCTTGAAGTAGAAGTGGATATCAAGACTGACCCTGAAGATGTGGCGCCCTTCAACGAAGGGCCAAATCTCTACCTGCGCATCAAGAATCGGCGCCACCGGGGCGTCAGCACGCCCTTTCACCAAAGAAGCCGGGGCTTTACCTGGTTCTTTAGCTTTCTAGTTTGGTTCGATAGCGTTCAGCATCAACTTGCAGCCAGTGATGAATCTCGAGATCGGAGTGTGATCCTCCTTCTTGATGAACCAGGGCTAAACCTCCACGCGCTCGCCCAAGCCGACTTCCTTCGGTATATTGATGAGCTTTCGCGGCGACACCAGATCCTCTATACGACGCACTCGCCTTTCATGGTCAATTCCGACCGTCTCCATCAGGTCCGAGTGGTCGAAGATAGAATCAAGACAGGTACAGTCGTCTCCGACAATGTGACCAATTCTGATGAGCGAACAATCTTTCCGCTCCAGGCGGCGCTCGGTTGGAGTCTCGCACAGAACCTGTTCATCTCGGAGCGCAACCTTCTGGTCGAGGGGCCTTCGGATCTTCTGTTCCTCAAGGCAATGTCGTCAGTTCTAGAGGCGCAAGGGCGAATTGGCCTCCGTGAAGACGTGACAATCGTTCCTGCGGGCGGTCTCGATAAGGTGATCACATTTGTCGCGCTTCTCGGCGCGAGTGGACTCAAGTTGGCGGTCCTTCATGATTACCAAGGGCGACCTGAACAGAAGCTCGAAGACTTGGTGCGGCAGAAGTTGGTTGCGCCTAAGGCCCTTCTTGATGCCTCGCAGTTTCGTGAGGTCAGTAGCGTAGGCAAGAGGGGAAGACCCACGGATATCGAGGACCTGCTGTCACCCAGTCTTTACCTGGACTACTTCAATAAGGCTTTCGAGAAGCAGCTTGATGGTAGAAGAATTGCCGAAATTGACCTGCCGCCCGGGGATCGAATCCTTCATCGGATTGAGCGCTATCTCGCTGATGCCGACATTAAGTTGCGCCCCAATGGAGGGTTTAATCACTATTCCGTTGCTGCTGCATTGGCTGGCGCTCCACCTCTTCTCGTGGATTCCGAAACGGCCGCCCGCTTCGAGGAGCTTTTCCGAACCATCAACGGTCTGCTTGTATGAGGGATATGTGCTTCCTTGATGCGGAGCGGAACTTCGGATGAGTCGCGAGTGAAGGAGTGATCTTCTATGTATCCATTGGTGCCTGGTATTCAGATTCGGCATGCGATTCCACAAGACGCGGTGCATGTGGGGTTGGTGCTTCGCTCCGTGCTGTCACCGAATCAGTATCATTATGAGCGAAATATTGGTGCGCAGGGGTGTCTGAATTTTGTGGCTACGTCCGTGGATCATTCTGTCGTGGGTTTTTCATCGCTTCTGCTCGATGCTTCTCCTGATACGGGACCTGATGTCTGGCGGCAGTATCCACTCTATGTCGGCGTCATGGCAGTGGCGCCCGCATGGCAGCGTCGGGGTATTGGCAGTCAGCTTTTGAGGAGGACGATTGAAGAAGCGCGTCGTGAAAGACCGCACTATGCGTTCACGTACCTTGAGGTTGAGCACAACAACTCAGCCATTCGACTCTACGAGCGACTCGGATTCGAAAAGCTGGGAGAAAACAAGGGCAGTTGGTTGATGCGGCGATCCACCCAGCTATCGCACGACATCTAACACGGCAAGCACCCCAGCAGAACGCAAGAAGGCCCTGCCGGTTCAGGGCAGGGCCTTCAGGACGTGATCAGCGCGGCGAGCTACTCCGAATAGTCATACCGGTAGACGAGGCGCCAATTGCGGTTGTAGCTGTGGTGCCGGGTGAACCAGCCGCTGTGGCAGCTGCCGGTGTTGCCGGCGGTGTAGCCGTAGACGAAGCCGTTGTGGACGCGGGCCTCGAGGGTGGGCGAGCCGGGGTTCTCGCAGGGCTGGTGGACGCTGACGGCCTGGTAGGCGGCCTCGGCGGACACTTCTTCCTGGCCCTCGAAGTCGTAGAGGGAGTGGACGCGGTTGGCGGTGAAGGTGCCAATCTCGCTGGCCTGCTGGGTGTCGCTCTGCGTGAGGAAGGCCTGCAGGTGGGCCAGGGTGGCGGCCTCGGAGGTCAGCGAGCCGGTGAGGCGGTGCACGGCGCCGTCAGTGTCGGAGAGCGCGGCGCGCAGGGCGGTGATGCCAGCCGAGCCCTGGTAGACGGAGCTGTCGCCCCAGGTGAAGCTGAACGCGGTGCCGGCGGTGTAGGCATTGAGCGCGCAGGTGCCACCAGCGCCTGCGGGCTCCACGAGGATGATCTTGCGGAGGCGGTGCTCGGGGTTCAGGAGGGCAATGCACTCATTGCCAGCGACGCCGTCGTAGTTGGCGGCCGGGAGCACGGCCTCCACGATGTTGTAGACGCGGAACGTGGGATCCGTGGCCGATTGCTCGGTGGCCTGGAGGGTGTCCACGTCCGTCTCGGCGCCGAGACAGCCGGTGGCGAGGGAGGCGGCGAAGAGAAGCGACGAGAGGCGGAGAGGGATGTGCATGGCCTCCGAAGCTAGCACGCGTGATTTGCATGTTTTCCGAACATTTCTTTATGGCGCCGATACGGCCAGATCGGAAGCGGAGCCCGGCCGCATCATCACGCACTCGTCGCGGTGCTCCTGCTTGTTCATTCCGTCATCAGGGTTCTCCGAGGGGGACGCTTGCCAGAAAGGCTCGCGGTCCAATGCGAACGCAGTTGAATGGCAGTCGGCTGTTTCCGCGCGGCGTGGAGTAGGGTGCTCCTCCTATGAGCAAATACTTCGCCAAGCTGAAGGCGCCCAAGGGGCAAGTGGTTCCGCCGCTGCTCGCACGTTTCGCGAAGTGGCTCGCGAAACAGGAGTACGGAACGTTCGGGACGTTCGAACTCATCTCATCGCCGGTTCCCGGCGAGCTGCGCGATGCCTGGTGCTTCCTCTCACTGCCAGAGGGCTCGCTGCTGGCGCTGGTCTCGACGGTGGCGCCGGCGCCCGTGGTGCTGTTCGCTTCGGAGTCCGACGCCCTGAAGGTCGTCGCGCCCAGTCTCGAGGCGTTCCTGCTCGCGCTCGGCGCGGGCAAGACGCGCCTGGATGACCTCGATGAGGGGGACGACCGAGACGCCCTGCGCGTGTGGCTGGCGAATGAGAAGGTCAAGGCGCCGAAGCCCGCGAAGTTCAACGTGAAGGCGTACCAGCGTGACGCCGCGCCCGCCCCCGTCGAGAGCGAAGGCGTGAAGAAGCTCCCGCCCCTGCCGCGCGGCCTCGTGGCGCTGCTCGGCAGGAAGGTGTCCGACACGAAGCTCCCCGCGGAGTTGAAGAAGCTGAAGTTGCCGGCGAAGCTGCCGAAGACGGGAGGAAAGCTGCAGGACAAGAAGCGCGGCATCACCGTGAGCGTCGGGCGCAACGGGGTGATCTCCGAGGTGCATCTTGGTGAGAAGTACGACGGACCCCTTGCGTTCAAGCTCCCCTCGGGCGTGAACGACTTCACCGCGACGAAGCTCCTCGGGAAGCCGACGGGGACGCTGAAGAAGAAGGACGGGGGCAAGGTCTGGGAGAAGGTGCTCGACGCGGAGCGTGGCCTCTATTTCTCGCGCAGCCGCGGCCACTTCGACTGGTGGTCGGAGCACCGGTTCTTCCTCAAGACGAAGTGAGCTTCGCGCTCCCCGGCTGGTAGAATCCGCTCCGGCCCTGCCCAGGCCTCAGGTGGAGGAAGACATGCAATCCCACACACTCTCCGACGCGGACCGTACCTTTCGCACGGCATTCGAAACCTGCGCCATCGCGCCCGCGGCATTCAGCCACGAAGCGCATGTGCGCCTGGCCTACGTGTACCTGTCGGAGCACGGCACGGAGGAGGCGATCGCGAGGATGCGCAACGCCCTCCAGCAGTTCCTCGCGCACAACGGAATCCCCGCAACGAAGTTCCACGAGACGCTGACCCGGGCATGGATCCTCGCGGTCGGGTACTTCATGGGCAAGGCTTCCAGTACGTCGTCCGCGGACTTCATCGAGAAGAACCCCGAGCTGCTCGACAGCGGAATCATGCTGACCCACTACTCAGCGCAGGTCCTGTTCTCGCCCGACGCCCGGGCGTCCTACGTCGAGCCTGACCTGGATCCCATCCCGGTGTCGGACAAGGCGGCCCGGGGAGGGGCGGCCTGACCGACCACGTGCCGCCCGGCTGCCTGTCGGGCTGGCCCGGTCAGGACAGGATTTCGACGTACCCGTCCGTTCCATGCACGCGGATCCGCTGGCCATCCCGGATCCGCCGGGTGGCATGCTCCACCCCCACGACGGCCGGCAATCCGTACTCCCGGGCGATCACCGAGCCATGGGTCATCAGGCCCCCGACCTCCGTCACCAATCCCTTGAGCGCGACGAACAGGGGCGTCCAGCTGGGGTCCGTGTAGGCGGTGACCAGGATGTCGCCCGCTTCGAGATTGGCCTCCGCCATGTCCAGGATGACGCGGGCCCGCCCCTCGATGAGCCCGGCGGAAACCGGCAGGCCGACCAGCGCGCCGGCTGGCAAATCGTCGCGTCGGTATGCCCCGGCGATGACCTCGCCATCCGATGTGAGCACCCGGGGCGGCGTGAGTGCTTGATGGGACCGGAACGTGTCCTTGCGCTGGCGGATGAGCTGTTCATCCACCGGGTTCGCGCGCACGACGTCGTTGAGTTCCTGGAACGTGAGGAAGAAGATGTCTTCCTTTTCACGCAGCACGTGGGCCTGCACGAGGCGCTCGGCTTCATCCAACAAGGCCTGCTTGTAGACGAAGTAGCGGTTGACGATGCCGTACTTCGGATACTCCCGGTATCCGATGAAGGTCCGGACCCGGTCGATCATCCGTTTGGCCTCTTCGGCCTTTTGTTCCCCGTCCGGCAAGGCCCGCAGGCGCTCCAGCACCTCCTGTTCCTTCTTCCAGGCCTCCTGCCGCCCCTGCTCGAAGCGCCGCGCGCCGGCGCCCGGCTCGAAGTTCTTGATGTTGCCGAGGATGATGGGCACGAGCGTGGTGGGGCGTTCGCTCCAACGCGGCCTCGTGATGTCGATCTCTCCGACGCCGCGCATGCCGTACGTGTCGAGGTAGGCCCGGATGGCGTCTCGCGCTTCCCGCCCTCCCGCGAGCCTGGGCAGCTCGTCCAGGAAGCCCTCGTCCTCGACGTGCTGCAGGAAAGCCACCACCTCCGGATGCGGGCGGATGACATCCGCGACGTCCAGGAGCGCCAGCCCCATCTCCGACGTGACGTTGTGGGGGACGGACTGCGTGAGCGTGTCGGCCGCGTTCTTCTCACCCAGCCACGCCTGCAATTGCTCGTTGAGCCACCAGGTGGCCTCCATCCCCGCCATGATCACCTGATGGCTCCGCGGATCGAACAAGAGCCGCTTCAGCTCCTGGATGTCCGCCAGGATGAAGTCGAGCAGCGCCGAGCCCGACTTCGTCTGGATGTCGCGCTTCAAGGCGGCGAGGGAGGCCTGGCTCTGTCCGATCAGCTCGTCGACGATGGCCGGGTCCGTCTTGAGCGGGGCTGGCGCGCCGCCGGCCGGTGCCCTGCCGGGGCCCTCGTCCGCGAGCAACCGGATGAAGTCGCCGCGTCCCAGGAGGGTCTGCAGCGCGTCCGTGATCAGCGGATCGGATTTACCCAGGACATCCAGGAGGCCCGCGCGCCCCGCTGGCGAAGCCAGGACCTGGGTGACGTCGACGAACAGCCTCCCGCCGGCCTCGTACATCGGCCGCAAGGCCGTCAGCTGGAACAGGGAGAGCCCCAGGGGCTTGATGGCGTCGGTCATCATCTGCTGATGACCGACGGAGACGTAGACATGGTTCTCCCGGTCACCGGCCGTGGGGATGGGGAACAGCGTGGTGATGGGCCGGCTCTGGACGAAATGGAAGCCATCGTCGACCAGGCACCATTCGATGTCCTGGGGGCGGCCGAAGTGCGCTTCGATCCGCCGGCCCAGCTGCGCGAGCCGCACGACCTGCGCATCCGTCAGCGCTGGCTGCTGGCGTCGCTCTGGCTCGATCGCCTGTTCCTGCGTCCCGCCTGCCGGTAAGGCGTGGATGGCCATCTGCTTGGTGGCGACCGTCTTGGCGATGACCTCGCCGTCCCGCACCTTGTAGTTGTCCGCGTTCACCAGGCCGGAGACCAGGGCCTCTCCCAGGCCGAAGCTGGCCTCCACGGAGGCGACCTTCCGGTTGGAGGTGACGGGGTCGGCCGTGAACAGGATGCCGGCCGCCTGCGGGAAGACCATCTGCTGCACGACCACCGCCATGCGGACCTTCCGGTGGTCGAAGCCGTTGCGCAGGCGGTAGGTCACGGCCCGCTCGGTGAAGAGCGAGGCCCAGCACCGGCTGACGTGCTGGAGGATCGCCGCTGGCCCCACGATGTTCAGGTACGTGTCCTGCTGGCCCGCGAAGGAGGCCGTCGGCAGGTCCTCCGCGGTCGCGCTCGAACGGACGGCATAGGCGGCTTGTTCGCCAAGCCGGGCGAGCGCGCGGGTGATTGTCGCCGCCAGCTCGTCAGGAATGGCGGTCCCTTCGAGGGTCCGGCGGATTTCAGCGCTGAGCGTGCGGATCTGCTCCCGGTCGCCCGGCTTCAGGCGCGACAGCCGCTCAAGGAGATCGTCGAGTGACGGCGCTTCCGCCATGATCCGCTGGAAGGCGTCTGTCGTCACGCAGAAGCCAGCCGGCACCCGGATGCCTTCGATCCGCGAAAGTTCCCCCAGATGCGCGCCCTTGCCGCCAACGACCGCGACCTGCGTCTGGTCGAGCTCCTGGAGACCCAACACGTAGCAGTCCATCCGCTCACCTCCCTTTCGGCTACCGATTCGCTGGCGCCACCCATTCTCGCCAATGGCTACCGTCCCACGACAGGAGGTCTTCGTCGGACCCAGACCTTGTTATCGAAGCAGCGGACATTGGCCAGGTTCTGGTTTGTTGGCGAAGTGCATGCACAGATGCCCGAACTTCTTCTCGGGGTTGCCGGTGCCACCCATCGCGGTGCGCTCGATGCGCGGATTCGAGTCCGGGCCCCATGACGCAGCGACCGGATTTTGGATGGGCAAGGAGTCAAGCGTGCCCGTTGGAACGACGGCGGGCGGAGGCCCACGCAAGCAGCAGCAGTGCGCCCCAACCCAGGCCGCGCGGGGCGTCCGTGCCGGCGTCGCAACCACAACCGAATGGCTCATCGGGTTCGACCTGCACGGACCGCGCATCCACCTTCACCTGGAAGGTGCAGGATGCCGCGTTGCCCGCCGCGTCCGTGGCGGTGACGGTGACGGGCGTGATGCCGGGCGCGAAGAGGGTGCCAGAGGCGTGGCTCGAGGTCAGCGTCGCCGGGGACACGGCATCCGAGGCGGAGGCGGGCGCATAGGTCACGCTCTTGCCCTGGGGGGCGGACGTCGTCACCGCCAGGTCGGCCGGGCAGGTGAGGGTGGGCGGGGTGGTGTCATGCACCGTCACGGTGAAGGCACACGTGCCCGTGTTGCCCGCCGCGTCGGTGGCGGACACCTGGACCTCCGTGGCGCCGAGTGGGAACCGACTGCCCGGCGCGTGGCTGTGCGAGAGGATGGGCGCGAGCGTCACGGCATCCCGCGGCGCGGCCGACGCGAAGACGACGTCCGCACCCGTGGCGTCCTGCGCTTCGGCGGTGAGTGGACCCGGGCAGCCCACGTCAGGCGGTGTGGTGTCGCGCACGGTGACGGTGAAGGCACACGAGGCCGGGTTGCCCGCGCCATCCGTGGCGGTGGCGGTGACGGAGGTGGTGCCGAGCGCGAAAGCGGTGCCCGACGCGTGGGTGTACGTCACGGACGCCCCGGTGGCGGAGTCCTGGGCCTCGGCGGGCGGGTACTCCACGGAGGCGCCCTGGGGGCTCGTGGCTTCGGCCACCACGTCCGCGGGACAGGCGAGGGCGGGCGCGGTGGTGTCGCGCACGGTGAGGGTGAAGGCGCAGGTGGCGCTGTTGCCCGCCGCGTCCTTCGCCGTCGCCGTCACCGTCACCGTTCCGACGGGGAACAGCGCGCCGCTCGCGTGGCTGTAGGTCAGCTCGGGCGAGGGGGTGACCGTGTCGGTCGCGGTGGCCTCGGCGTAGCTGGCGTGCGCGCCCCCGGTCTGTGTCGCTTCCAGCGTCACATCCCCTGGGCACGTGGGGATGGGCGGCGTGGTGTCGCGCACGGTGAGGGTGAACTCACAGGTGGCGCTGTTGCCCGCCTCGTCCGTGGCGGTGGCGGTGACCTTCGTATCCCCGAGGGGGAAGGCGTCCCCGCTGGCATGGCTGTAGTCCAGCGAGGGCGTCGCGGTCTCGTCATCGGTGGCGGTGGCGGCCGGGTACTCCGCGAGCGCCCCCGTGGCGCCGGTGGCCTCCACGATGACCGGCGCGGGGCAGGTCAGCGTGGGGGGCGTGGTGTCCGGGAGCTTGGGGACGAGCTGCCACGGTTCGTAGCTGTGCACCCCGTCGTCGAAGGTGAAGTACAGCGTGTCCCCGACGCCCAGGAACAGCCCCAGATACGACGCGCCCGGGCCCGGCGTGAGGTCCAGGAGCATCCGCGTTCCCTCCTGTGTTCCATCGCTGATCCACGGCTCCTGGCCCACCCCGGGCGACCCGGCCTTGAAGACGAGCCACCCGTCGACCGCCGTGAGCGACTCGGGAAAGGAGCTGCCGAGACCGGGATAGATGTCCTTCAGGCGCACGGTCCCGACTTCGGTGCCGTCGCTCTTCCACAGCTCACGGCCACTGGTGCCGTCGTCGGCCGTGAAGAAGAGCGTGTTGCCCACGGCCGTGAACGACCGGAGCGAGGCGCCGCTGGTGCCCGGGCGGATGTCCTTGACGAGGGCGGTGCCGGCCTGGGTGCCATCGCTCTTCCACAACTCGTCACCCGTGATGCCATTGTTGGCGACGAAGAACAGCGTCTGGCCTACGGCCGTGAGGAGTGTAGGAGACGTGTAGCCCGGGCGGATGTCCTTGACGAGGACGGTGCCGGCCTGGGTGCCATCGGTCTTCCACAGCTCCTCGCCCGTGGTGCCATCGTTGGCGACGAAGAACACCGTGCCACCGACCCGCGTGAGCTGCCTGGGACGGCTCCCCCCGCTTCCAGGCGCGATGTCCTTGACGCGCACCGTCCCTGCCTCGGTGCCGTCACTCTTGAAAAGCTCATCATCGAAATTGGCGCCATCCCTGGCGGCGAAGAAGAGCGTGCCGTTCACGTCCACGAGGGCGTTGGGGGTGGAGCCCTCGGCGCCGGGCCGGAGGTCCTTGACGAGGACGGTGCCGGCCTCGGTGCCATCGCTCTTCCACAGCTCGGGCCCGGACACACCGTCGTCGGCGACGAAGAAGAGCCGGTCGCCCGAGCTCGTGAGCAGGGCCTTGTAATTGTAGGGGTCGATTCCCGGCGCGCCCGGTTTCACGTCCGACAGCCGCACGGTGCCAGCCTCGGTGCCGTCGCTCTTCCACAGCTTGAAGCCGTGGGTCCCGTCGTCCGCCAGGAAGTACAGCGCGTCCTTCACCACGACGGGGAAGCTGTAGTGGTCGAACGCGCCTCCCCGGCCCGGCATGATGTCCGTGACGCGAACGGTGCCGTGCTCGGAACCATCGCTCTTCCATAGCTCCCTGCCGTGGAGCCGGTCCTCGGCGTGGAAGAAGACCGTGGTGCCCATGCGGGTGAAGGCCTGAGGGCTGCTGCCCAGCTCCGTCGTGTTGAGGTTCTTCACCATCCGGGTGCCGGACGTGGTGCCGTCGCTCACCCAGGGCTCCAACTCGTGGACGCCATCCTGCGCATAGAAGATGCAGCGGTTTTCGCCCAGCCGGACGGAGTTGGTGGGGAAGCCCGCGTCGGGGCCTGGCCAGAGGTCGCTCACCAGGAAGGTGCCGGCTTCGGTGCCGTCGCTCCTCCACAGCTCATAGCCGTGCGCGCCGTCGTTGGCGGCGAACAGGAAGAAGTCTTTCAAACCCAGCATGAAGTAGGGCGTGGCACTGTCGGTGCCGGGCAGGATGTCGCGGACGAGCCCGGTGCCGGCCTCGGTGCCATCGCTCTTCCAGAGCTCCTGGCCATGGAGGTCATCCATCGCGACGAAGAGGAGCATCCCGTTCCATTCGCGCATCCGCACCGGGGAGCCGCCCGCGCTGCCCGGCAGGATGTCGCGGACGAGGACGGTGCCCGCCGCGGTTCCGTCGGTCTTCCACAGCTCGTGGCCGTGGGTGCTGTCGTAGCCCGTGAAGAAGAGGGTGTTCCCTACGACGGTGAGGCCCTGGGGCGTCCTGACGGTTTCTCCAGACTCGACGCCCCGCACGTGCAGGGTCCCGACGTAGGTCCCGTCGCTCTTCCACAGTTCATCTCCGTGGATGGCGTCGTAGGCCGAGAAGAACAGTGTGTCGCCGAGGACCGTGAGCGCCCGTAGCTGGGAGCCCTCGCTGCCGAACCGGATGTCCCGGACCATGAAGGTGCCGGCCGCCGTGCCGTCGCTCTTCCACAGCTCACGGCCGTTGAGGCTGTCCTCGGCCGTGAAGAAGAGCGTGTTGCCCACGGCGCGGAGCGAATCCGGAGTGGACGTGGCGGCGCCAGCCCAGATGTTCTTGACCATGAAGGTGCCGGCCGCCGTCCCATCGCTCTTCCACAGCTCGCGGCCGTTGATGCCGTCGTCGGCCGTGAAGAAGAGCGTGCTGCCCACCACGGTGAGGAAGGCGGGCGCGGGGCTGATGAAGTCGGTCCGGAGGTCCTTGACGAAAAGGGTCCCGGCCTCGGTGCCGTCCGTCTTCCAGAGAGCGGGCCCCGTGGTGCCGTCATCGGCCATGAAGAAGAGCGTGTCGCCCACGACCATCAGCGGGAGCGGGGAGGCGCCCGAGAGGCCGGGGCGGATGTCCTTGATGCGCACCGTGCCCTGCTCGGTGCCATCGGTCTTCCAGAGCTCGGAGCCGCTGGTGCCGTCGTTGGCCGCGAAGAGCAACAGGTCGCGCAGGGGCGTGAAGTAGGCCGCCTCGGAGCCCTGGCTCCCAGGCCGGATGTCCTTCAGGAGCAGGGTCCCGGCCTCGCTCCCGTCAGTCCTCCACGGCTCGCTGCCGGTGGCGGCGTTCCCGAAGACACTGAGGAGGACCTGGCTGTTCAGCGCGTAGGGCCCCCCAGCCCAGGAGAAATCATCCCCATCCCGGATGTTCTTGAGCATCCGCGCGGTCAGGGGGCCGCCCAGATCGAGCCGGGCCGACGAGGTGCTCTCCCCGAGCCGTGGCTCCTGGGCAGCGCGCTTCGCGGACTCGCCACATCCCCCCACCACCGTGAATGCCAGGGCCAACCACGCCAGCAGTCGCTGCTCAGCTCTCATCGATTCCCCAGGTGCCGTCGTGCTCCGGATGCGTGAGCGGGCGAGCGCTCGTCCTGCATACGGAGCCCTTCGCCGGAACAGGCTCACCATCCCCGAACAGCGGCGCTGGGAGCAACGGGGGGGCGGGATTTCTCCCCGGGTCTGAAAAGCAAAAAGCCCTGCCAGTTTCTGGCAGGGCCTTCTCTTTGCTCCCCGAACGTTACGCGAAGAGCTGCTCAGGTCGTCATCGTCCCGCCGCCGGGCAGGTCGCGGGCTCGAGGTAGAATGCCTCCCACGCGCCAACGTCGGTGGGATTGCAGATGCCCACGTTGCCTCCGTTTCCGCTCTGGATGGGCGCGCCGGAGGTGGTCTCCTTCCAGTTGCGCGCGTTGCCCGTTGACGACTCGAAGCCATAGCGGTTGCGGCCGCCGTGGACGCCGCAGTCGTAGCGGGTGAACGGCTCCGCCGTGTTGAGCGTGGCGCTCACGGTGAGCTGGTCCGCGACCACCGCCAGGTATGCGCCGCTCGCTCCCTTGAGCTTGTACTTCGCGCCGCTCGTGACGAGCTCGAAGATCGCGCCGCCGGTCTGCGTCGTGCTGATGGCGGCCACCTTGCCCGCGCCGTCGACGGTGAGCCACTGGTCGCTGCGCTCGCTCTGGATGCGGAAGCAGCCCGCGCCGCCGCCCGTCTCGCTGTGGCACGTCGCATCGCAGCCATCGCCCGACTGGGTGTTGCCATCGTCGCATTGCTCGCCGCTCTCGACGGTGCCGTTGCCGCACACGGGGCCGGTGCCGCCGCCACCCGGGCAGGTCACCGGTTCGAGGTAGAAGCCCTCCCAGGCGCCGCCATCGGTCGGGTTGCAGGCGCCGCCATTGCCGCCGTCACCGCTCTGGATCGGCCCGTCCGGCGTGGTTTCCTTCCAATGGGGCGCGCTCCCCGACGAAGCCTGGAAGCCGACACGAGTGCGTCCGCCATACCCGCAGGGAAGCTGCGTGAACGACTCCCCGCTGGAGAAGTTGGCGCTCATCGCGAGCTGGTTCGCCACCACCGCCAGGAACGCGTCGCCCGAGCCCTTGAGCTTGTACCGGGTGCCGTTCGGAACGAGCTGGAAGATCTGCCCTCCTGCTTGCGCCGCGCTGCCAGCGACGACCTTGCCCGCGCTGTCGACGGTGAGCCACTTGTCGGAGCGCTCGCTTTGAATCTGGTAGCAGCTCCCGCCCGAGGTCTCGACGAACGTGGCCGTGTAGGTGGCCGCACTGCCAGGCGTGGTGACGGTGTGCGATTGCGCGCCGCCGTCCGACCACGACGAGAACGCCCAGAATCGCCCGTTCGCGTACTGCGGCGACTCGACGCCCACCGAGCGGACGACGCCGACCACGCCGGTCGTTTCATGCGGCGCGGCGAATGGCCGACCGTCCATCAGGACCTGCAGCCCGCTCGGCAGGCTGGTCACCGTGAGCGGTACCGTGACCGGGAGTACGTCGCGATACGTCGTGTGGGTGAGGCCGATGGAGTCCCGCACCGTGAGCCGCAAGCGATACCAGACGTTGGCCGAGCTCTCACCGGCGCTCGGAATCGGCCAGCTCCCGCTCGCGATGCCGGTGGTATCGGTCATGGCTGGATGCGTGTGGGTATCGTGATGGAAGGTGATGCTCCAGGTCATCGCGCTCGGCGGCAGCGCGCCATCCTCCATGTCGCTGGCCGAGCCGGAGAACATCAGGTTGCTGGCCGCGGTGTAGGTCGCTCCCGCGACCGGCGTCGCAATCGTGGCCACCGGCGGCTTGTTGGACGTCACCGTCAGCACCGCCTCGGCGCTGGTGGTCGAGCCAAGCCCGTTGGTGACGACTGCTCGGAAGCGCGCGCCGCTGTCGGCGAGCTGCGCGGCGTTCAGCGAGTAGCTCGGCGAGGTCGCGCCGGCGATGTCCACGCCGTTCCGCTGCCACCGATAGGTGAGGGGCGGCTCGCCGCTCGCCGACACCGTGAAGGTCGCCGGATTGCCGACCGATACCAGGGTGCTCGCCGGTTGCTGCGCGATGCTCGGCGGCAGCGAAGCCGTGTAGGCGATGCGGCCCACCTGGCCCGCGCCGCGTGACAGATAGTAGAGCGCGCCGTCAGGCCCCACATCGAGGTCCACGGGCCCCGCGGCGGCCGTCGCGAACAGCGACTGCGCGCCGGAGTTCGGGTCGATGCGCGAGATCCAATTGTTGGTGTAATCCGCGAAGAAGTACTGACCGACGTACGCGCTGGGAAACGCAGGGACAGGTGGGTTGTAGAAGGCACCCCCGGCGATGCAGTTGCCGGCGGCCGTGCCGGCGCCATGCGGGTACGCGAAGAACGGCTGCGTGAGCCCCGGGCGATTCGTGAAGTAGCCTTCAGTCATCGGCCAGCCGTAGTTGGCACCGGCCTGGCCGCGGTTGATCTCTTCCCAGCCGCCTTCGCCCACGTCGTTGATGAACAGGGTCCCCGTGCCGGGTTGAACGTCGAAGGTGAAGGGGTTGCGCAGCCCCATCGCCCAGGTCGCCTTCGCAAGCCCGGTGGCGGTCGCGTAGAACGGATTGTCCGTGGGAATGCTGCCGTCCGGGTTGAGGCGCAGCAGCTTTCCGAGTGGCGTGTTCAGGCTCTGCGAGTTGGAGGAGACCGCGTTTTCGCCGACCGAAACGTAGAGCTTGCCGTCGAGTCCGAAGCGGACCGTGCCGCCGTTGTGGTTGGCGGCGTCGAGGGTCGGAAGGTCCGCGAGCACCAGCTCGCTTCCGGGAACCGCCACATTGCCGTTGGCGGTGAAGCGGCTGACCCGATTGTGGATGTTGCCGGCGATCGACGTGTAATAGACATACAGGTAATGGTTGCTGGCGAAGTTGGGGTCGAACGCGACGCCCATCAGCCCACGCTCGTTGTCATTGTCCACGGCGAGCGTCACGAACGGAGTCGCCACGAGCTGGCCGTTCTCGACGATGCGCAGCGAGCCGTTCTTCTCCGAGACGAACAGGCGCCCGTCGGGCGCGAAGGTCATGGTGGTCGGTCCCTGGAGGCCACTGACGAAGACGGAGTCAGCGAAGTTGGCGTCTTGGATGACCGCGCCCGCGCGCGCGACCGCGAGCTCCAGGGGCTCCGGCGTCGACGGCATCGAGCAGCCTACGACGAGGGAGAAGACCGCGCACACAGCGATGAGCGGTCTGGGACATCCCGCTCGTGCACTCGTTCTCATCTGTGATTGCATCGCTGCTTCTCCCGGTTGGACAGGCTCACGCGGCCCGTGGGCCGCGTGAGTCTGTTGGTGGTGCTGTCCGGTATTACATCGAAAGCACGTTGACCGGGAAAACATATGGATATGAATGCCTGATGGGGCAGGCGCAGGGCATGTCAGGCCGTGTGGAAGGCCTTGGCGAAGAAGTTCTCGATGCGCGACTTCTCGGGCGCGAGTGCGTTCGCGGGCGAGGCCACGCTCGTGGCGTTGGCGAGGGCGGGACGCAGGCCCGACGCGATGCCCGGCTTGATGTGGTGACGGAGGTCGACCGCGAGGTCGGACTTCAGGTGGGTGCCCACACCCGCGGCGGTATGGACGTCCGCGGAGTGCTTGAGGAAGCCATTCTCCAGCCCCACCTTGCCGCCCGCCTGGGCCGCAGCGCCCGCCACCGCGCCCGCGGTGACCGAGCCGTGCAGCCGGCCCACGTGCCCGCCCGCCGTGGCGTACGCGCCCGCCGTGGCGGCCGCGCCCACCTGGCCCGAGAGCATCGCCGTGGCCGTCTTCGGGTCCAGGCTGGCCACGCCCTCGGCGTAGGCGGTGGCGGAGGCCTTGGCCTCGCCCTTGACGTACCCGCCCACGTGCCGGTTGAAGTCATGGCTCGCGCTCGCCGCGACGCCCACGCCCGTCTCCGCCTTCGCCGTCAGCGCGCCCGTGTAGGCGTGCGCGTTCCTGTCGAGCGACACCCCGGCCTGGGCCTGCCCCTTGAAGGTGTTCGCCTCGGCGGTGAGCTGGCCGCTCGTCACGCCCAGCCGTCCCGCGTGCGTCTTCTGCAATTCGTAGGCGGCGTGGGGGCCGTTCACCTCGGCCTGGGCCGAGTAGTGGCGCACGCCACCGCCGCTGTAGCTTGAGGTGGAGGCCTGCATCGAGCCCACGTTGCCGCTCACCTTGCCGCCAGCGAAGGTGTCCTTCTGGAAGGGGTTGCCCGGCCTGTCGACGAGCATGTTCTGGCGGGCTCCCGGGGGCGGCGTGAGCTTGTTGGCACCGCCGCTCACGCTCACGTCCGAAGCCTGGCCCGTCGTCTTCTCCCAGGGGCTGTAGGTGGGGCCACCCTCGGGCAGGCCCGGGTGCTTCAGGGGCTTGGACTCCGGGGCCGTCGGCGCGCTCGCGGCGGGCCTGGGCGCCGCGGGCCTGATGGCCTGCGAGGAGGGCGCCGAGGCGGGGAGCGTGGCGGCGCGCGCCGGAGGCCTGGGCTTGGGCCCCGCGGAGGAGGGGAGGGTCGTGGAGCGAGACAAGGTCGAACCGAGGCGGGAGGTACGCATGGCAGGCTCCTCAAGAGGTGCGGCGGAGGGGGGCGGTGCAGCGATGCCCTGTCCGACTGCATCCGACATGCCATGCTCAAGTCGAGCGATGTGGACAAGGCACCTCCCTGGTTTCAAAGGGTTGGCGGGAGGGGGCCCCGAAGGCGGTGTGAAGGCCCTGGTGACTGCGGTCATCAGCGCTGGGACAGCAGTCATCCCCCTGCGCTTGAGGAGAAGGGCAGGGCGTCGTGGCTGAGGGACGCGATTGCTTCGCGCAGGCACGGACGACCGGGTGCCTTCAACGCGCGATTCCGTCGAGCGCGGCGATGCTCCTTGCCGGCAGCACGAGTGACGCCGCGGCCACGTTCTCGCGCAGGTGCGCGACCGACGACGTGCCCGGGATGAGCAGGATGTTCGGCGCGCGGTGCAGCAGCCACGCGAGCGCGACCTGCATCGGCGTCGCGCCCAGCTCGTTCGCGACTTCCGACAGCGTCGAGGACTGGAGTGGCGTGAAGCCGCCGAGCGGGAAGAACGGCACGTAGGCGATGCCCTTCTTCGCCAACGCGTCGATGAGCGCGTCGTCTCCGCGGTGCGCCAGGTTGTAGTGGTTCTGCACGCAGACGATTTCGGTGAGCGCTTGCGCCTGCTCGACCTGACGCGCCGTCACGTTGCTGAGGCCGATGTGGCGAACGAGCCCCTCGCGCTTGAGCTCGATGAGGACGGCGAGCTCCTTGTCTAGCGGGCCTTCCGTCGGCGTCATGCTCATCATGCGCAAGTTCACGACGTCGATCGCGTCGAGCCCGAGGTGGCGCAGGTTGTCCTGGAGGTCCGAGCGGATCTCGGCGGGCGATAGCGCCGGGAGCCATGACTTGTCCGCGCCCCGCCGCCCACCCAGCTTCGACACGATCACGATGTTCCTGGGATACGGGTGCAGCGTGGCGCGAATGAGCTGGTTCGTGACGTGGGGCCCGTAGGCGTCGCTCGTGTCGAAGTGGTCGATGCCAATTGAGATCGCCTCGCGCAGCACCGCCGCGGCCGCTTCGGGATCCCGCGGCGGTCCCCAGACGTGCGGACCCGCGAGCTGCATGGCGCCATAGCCCATGCGGTGCACCGTGAGCGATGTGCCGGGGAACGTGAATCGACCGCCGAGTTTGTCTGTGTTCGTCATGTGTTCGAATCTAACGATGGCCACACTTCACACCAGCAAATAGGATGCATGCCAATCATGAACGTTGTTCGTGCCAGGGATCTCGACCTCAACCTGCTGCGCGTGCTCGTCGCCGTCTCCGACACGGGCTCGGTCACGAAGGCGGCCGCGGGGCTCTACCTCACGCAGTCAGCGGTGAGCGCGGCGCTCGCCCGGCTCAGTGAGTCGCTGGACACGCCGATGCTCGTGCGCCACGGCCGCGGCGCGATTCTAACGAGCCGGGCAGCACGCCTCGTGACCGAGGTCCGGCCGCTGCTCGAGGCGATGCTCCAGGCCGCGCTCGCACCGGCGCGCTTCGATCCGCGCACGAGCGAGCGGATCATCCGCCTCGGGCTCTCCGACTTCTCGGATGAGTGGCTGCTGCCGCCGCTGCTACGCCGGCTCGGACGCGACGCGCCCAGGATGCGGCTCGTCTGCACGCCGGTCCAATTCCGCACGGTGGTCGATGCGCTGGCGACCCGTCGCGTCGACCTCGCGGCCACGGTCATCGACAAGCTGCCGCAGACCCTTCTGCGCACGCCGCTCATCCGCGGCCACTTCGTCTGTCTGTTCGACCCGCGCCACGTGCGCCTCGGTGCGCGACCGAGCAAGCGCACGTATCTGGCGCAGGAGCACGTCATCGTCTCCTACAACGGCGACCTCCGCGGCACGGTCGAAGACAGGTATGGCGTCGAGCGGCGCGTCCGCTGCTCGGTCGCGAGCTTCAGCGCGATTGGCGCCATCGTGGACGGCAGCCCGCTGGTGGCGACCTTGCCAGAAGTCTTCGCGGCGCAGCTCCTGCGGCAGCGGCCGCACCTTCGCAGCGCGCCCTTCCCCTTCGCGCACCGCGCGGGCGGCATGGACCTGCTCTGGCCCGCCGCGCTGGATGAGGACGACGCGTGTGCCTTCGTCCGCGCCGCGATCATTGATATCGCCAGGCAGGTGCCCGCCACTTCTTGACGAACTCGCATTGCGGAAATGCTGACTGGGGGACAACGGCTTCGAGAGCGCGGCGAGGATGGATTGTATGGCGAGCCCGGCGTCAGGCGATCAACGGAGCCGCGCGGAGCTCGCCGAGAAACCCCTGCGGCGTCACGCCCGTGATCGTGCGGAACTCGGCGATGAGATGCGCCTGGTCGTAGTAGCCGGCGTCGGCGGCGATGCTCGCCCAACTGGCGTGAGCGTCCTCGCGCGCGGCGCGTAGCGCGCGATGGAAGCGTACAAGCCTGGAGAACGCCTTGGGGCTCACGCCGACGGTTTCACGGAACACGCGACGGAGATGCCGCTCGCTCACCCCGATGTCGACGGCGACGGCGTTCACATTGGCGCTCGTCAGCCTCTCGGCGGCATCGAGGGCGAGTTGCGAGCGGGCGCGGCGTCCGTCCGCGAGCGCGAGGCGTTCGGCGATCGCGCGCTCCAGGATTGCAGCCGCATCGATCGTGTCGCGGGCGTCGCCGAGCCGATCGCGGAGCCGCCGGGTCGCGGCGTCGCCCCACAGATCCTCGAGCGCGACGATGCCTCCGGCGATTTCGGAGGCCGGCACGCCGAGCACCGCCTCATGCGAGCCCAGGTGAAGACGGGCCGTCACGGTCCGCTGCCCGCTGCGAATGACCTTTCGATGCACCCTCTGCCTTCCGCCCAACGCGTGTGCGTCGAGACCCCTTCGCGCCAACGGCCCGAACCGGACGACGAGCTGGACCTCCGGACGCGGAATCAAGACGCCCGGCACGTCGCGGTCGCGCTCGTCCACGAACAGCGCCGCTACGGCGGACGCGGTGGATGCGCTCGGCGCAACGCGACTGTGGTGAGCGGGGCTTGCGTGCATGAGATGACTTTGGCGTGCGCGCGACGGTCGCGCAAGAAGCGGTGAGCGTGTCCGTTTTCTCCAATCCTCGACGCGTCGCGGATGGTTACGGTCCACACATGAAAATCCTTGTCACCGGAGCGACCGGAAAGGTCGGAAGTCGACTCACCAGGCGACTCGCCGAGCGCGGCCATCAAGTGCGCGCCCTCGTGCGCGATCCGAAGCGCGCTGCCGCCCTGAACGAAGCTCGTGTCGAGCTCGTCCAGGGCGATCTGCTCGATGTGGCCTCGCTCGCGGCCACGGTGCGCGGCGTTGACGCCGTGGTCCACTGCGCAGCGTTCTTCCGCGGCGCGACTCCCGAGCAGGCGCACGCGGTCAATGACCTCGGCACGCAGCACCTCGCGAGCGCCGCCCGTGCCGCCTCCGTGAAGCGCTTCATCTTCACGAGCACCGGCCTGGTCTACGGTTCGAACGGTGGCCGCCTCGCCCGCGAGGACGACCCCTGCGCACCGACCGCAGCATACCCGGTGAGCAAGCTTGCCGCCGAGCGCTTCCTCCTCGCGCTCGAAGGGCTCGACGTGCGCGTGCTTCGTCTGCCGTTCGTGTACGGCGACGGCGATCCACACATCGAGGAGGTGATACCGGTGATGCGCAGTTTCCCGCCGGCCCAACGCCTGTCGATCGGCCACCACGCCGACGTCGCACAGGCCGTCGCTCGTTTGCTCGATGCGCCTTCGCCTGCGCATCGCATCTACAACGTCGTCGACGACGAGGCCCCCGAACTCGCCACGCTGTTCGCGTCGGTGGGCGCGCCGCCGCCTGACGGATCGAACGCTGAGTTCGCGCGCAATTTCGACACGCTCCTCGACGGTCGCCGCATCCGCGAAGACCTCGGCTTCAAGCCCATGTTCCCCCGCCTCGCGGACGCGCTCGCCGCAGGCGCATAGGCGAGACACTGCTCGGATGCCCCAGGGAAATGGCCCCCTCCCGAGAGGGCTGTCTTGAACGAACCTTACCGATGGGCTCCTGACCGAAGCAGGGCGCCGATGACGCCCCGCTGTTCAGCCCGCCATCCTGGCGAATGCGCCAGGCGTGATGCTGGTCATGCGCTTGAAGTGTCTCGTGAGACGACTTTGATCCGAGAACCCTGCAAGGTCCGCTACCTCCACCCGCAGCGCGATGAGATACGCATGCGGAGGGAGACCGGTGGCGCCACCAAACGAACGGAGCACCTGGGGCTCGGAGACACCCAATCGACTGCCTCCAGGGCGGGGGCAGTCCAGAACTTCACCTGAGTCTCATTCGCGCCTGCGGACGCCATTGAAACCCCGTTCTGATGATACGGAGCCGCCCCGCTCTAGCAGGCTGTTGAAGAAGCCCGGTTTGCTGGCACGAGGCCGGGCTTCTCGTTGACTTCAATCTCAACCTTGTCTTCGGGGGGAGGCAGCGGGCGCAGAGCGCCTATGCGGCGGCCAGCCGCGCCA
>NZ_RAWD01000209.1:0-17564 GCF_003612065.1 Corallococcus sp. CA047B | reverse complement strand
GCCCCCTTCCACCGCCAGGGACTCCAAGGAGGCTTCGCCCCCGGCCTCCACCACGCCGGTGGCCGGGTTGGGCGCCGTCAGCACCGTGAAGGGGCCCGCGCCCACCAGCCGGATCCCCCCTGGCAGCCGGAAGGGGCCTTCGTAGCGACCGGGGGCCAGGTGCACGAGGAGGGGGCCAGGCCGGGCCAGGGCCTCGGAGAGGGAGCGGAGGGGGCGCTCCCGCGTGCCATCCCCTCCCGCCACGGCCGCGTCCACCCAGAGTTCGCCCGGGACCGCCGGCTTCAGCGCCGGCCGCGCGCAGGCACACACCAGGACCAGGAACCAGGGCAGGAGTCGGGATGGCACGCGGGCAGGCACTCTAGCCCCTCGACGGCGTCCTGCTGGAACTGGATCAGGACCCGTTGCTAAGTGATCGATTTCTCAAAGACTTTCATCCGCAATCGATCATCAGCCGATCAACCCCCACTTCCGAAGAAGGGGGGGTGTGAGGATGTATCAAAAGATGCGATCCTCCCTCTCTCTACAGGGTGTATTTTACGAAGCCCAGTTTTCATCCGGAGGCCGAATTTCCGGCCTGGGAGCGGGTGGCGCATTGACAGTCGAAAGCTCGATTTGTTACCTCCGCCATCCGCTCGTTCAACGCCAGACAACGCAAGAGGGAGGGGTGTCATGACCAAGGCAGAGCTCGTGGAGGTGGTGGCTGCGCAGTCGAGGCTCACGAAGAAGTCCGCCGCCCAGATCCTCGACATCGTCTTCAACAACATCGGCAAGGCGGTGAAGAAGGACACGCGCTTCAGCTACCCGGGGTTCGGCACCTGGTCGCTGCGCTCGCGCAAGGCGCGGAAGATTCGCAACCCGCAGACCAACGAGATGATGAAGCTCAAGGCGTCGAAGACGGTCGGTTTCCGGCCGGCCAAGGAGCTGAAGAACTCGCTGTAGCCAGCAAGCAGGACCGTCCCCCTCAGGGGCGCGAACCCGTCGCACTCGGGTGACGCCCCTGGGACGTGAGGGCGGGAGCTTGCGGCAGTTGTCGGGCCACGGGCCGCTCCTCCTGGGGAGCCTCCGGGGAGCTTTCGGGCGTGACGAGCGCCTCCAGCGGGTCCAGGGAACTGCCGTCGTGCCAGAGCTCGAAGTGGACGTGGACACCGGTCGCCAGGCCCGTGTCCCCCGCGAGCCCGACCACGTCACCGCTCGCCAGCACTTCTCCGGTCGTCACCAGCACCTGGGACAGGTGGCTGTAGCGGGTGACCCACTGGCCGTCGTGCTGCACCTCCACCTGCTGGCCATGGTCGCCGTTCCACCCGGCCCGGAGGACGACGCCCCTTTGCGCGACGCTGACGACCTGGCCCCGGCGGGCCGCGAGGTCCACGCCCAGGTGGCGGCGGAGCTGGCCGGTGATGGGGTGCCAGCGCTCGCCGTAGAGGCTGGTGATGGTGACTGGCTCCACGGGCCAGGCGAGGCGCGGTGGGCCGGAGGGTTCGGGCGGCTGCTCCCAGCGGCGCAGTGTGGACGCGCGCACGATGAGGCGGCCCACGCGCAGCACCACGGCTTCCGCGAGCGGGCCGGGCATGTCGCCGTAGAGGCGCGCGTCCTGCTCCAGTTCGGCCTCCATGATGCCCCGAGCGCGCGTCAGGTCGCGGCTGTCCGTGCGCTCCACCGGCCGGGACAGGAAGGCGTCCAGGGCCGCGTTCATCTCCGCCCAGTTCCGCGCCTGTTCGGGGGGCATCACGCTGCCGCGCTGGACCTTCTCGCGGTACGCGCGGGCCTTGTCCGCGAAGGACGCGAGCGCGGCGTCGAGTTCAGGGGAACGCTCAGGGGTGAGCGGGCCCCGGGCGTGTTCCGGCTCGTGCGGGAGGAAGGGCGTGGATTCGCTGAAGGAGGCGCCGTCGCCCGAGGTCGCGTACAGCTCCTCAAAGCTCATCTTCTCCGCGCGCGGCGTAGCGCAGGCAGAGAGGGCCAGCAGGGCGAGGACGGCGGGTCGGCGCACGGCGCGGCGAGCCTACCATGCACCGGCCCACGCACCTGTTTCGGGCGGGCGGATCATCGACCCGGGTGGGCGCCGGTGCGTGCGGTCCGCACCCGGCACGGGGCGGCCGGGGCCTACCCGGCACGATGAGGCAAGCGGGCCTCACGGGTTGCGCGGCCCCGCGTTGCATGCCCTGAAGTCCCATGCGGGTGTTCACTGGCGCGCGGCCATCTTCCCCCGCGCCAGCCCCGGAGGCCCGACTCCAGCGCTCAGCTGGCGAAGGCGTTCCGGATCCGCGCCAGGGCGTCGTCGATGTCCGCCGTGGACACGTCCAGGTGGCAGACGAGGCGGATGGAATGGGGGCCCGTGGCATTGGCCAGGACGCCCTGCTTCAGGAGCAGCGCGGAGGCCTCCGCCGCGGGGCGCGCGAGGTCCGCGAACACCATGTTCGTCTCCACCCTCGACAGGTCCACCGTCACGCCCGGAACCTGGGAGAGCCCCTGCGCCAGCCGACGCGCGTTGGCGTGGTCCTCGGCCAGTCGCTCCACGTGGTGCTCCAGCGCGTACAGCGCCGCCGCCGCGAGGATGCCTGCCTGCCGCATGCCTCCTCCCAGCCGCTTGCGCAGCCGCCGCGCCTCGCGGATGACGTCCGCCCTTCCCGCCAGCGCCGAGCCCACCGGCGCCCCCAGCCCCTTCGAGAAGCACACCGACGTGGAGTCCGTCAGCGACGCCCACGCGGACGCCGGCTTGCCCGCCGCCACCTCCGCGTTGAACAGCCGCGCGCCGTCCAGGTGCACCGCGAGCCCCGCCTTGCGCCCCGCCTCCACCACCGCCCGGAAGCGCTCCAGCGGCCACACCGTGCCGCCCCCCCGGTTGTGCGTGTTCTCCAGCGACAACAGGCGCGTGCGCGGGTTGTGGATGTTGTCCTCGCGCACCGCCGCCGTCACCGTCCGCGGCGTCAGCAGGCCCCGCTCTCCCGGCAGCGCCGCCGGCTGCACGCCCCAGAGCGCCGGCACCGCGCCGCCCTCGTAGTGCAGGATGTGGCTGCCCTCTTCCGTGAGCACCTCGTCGCCCGTGCGGCAGTGCGCCCCGATGGCGATCTGATTCGCCTGCGTGCCGGAGGGGACGAAGACGGCGGCCTCCAACCCCAGCCGCTCGGCCACCCGCTCCTCCAGCCGGCGCACGGTGGGGTCTTCTCCGTAGACGTCGTCCCCCACCTCCGCGTCGGCGATGAGGCGCCGCATGGCGGGCGTGGGCTTCGTCACGGTGTCGGAGCGGAAGTCGATGGGCTTCATGGTTCTCCTCGCTTCAAGAAATGGGGGGCCGTGCTGCGCGCTTGGGCCGGGCCCTCCCGTGACATACAACGCCCGCGTGGCCCGGCGAGAGACAGTGGCGGAGAAGCGGCAGCGCGCGGTGGCGATCCTGGACGGTCTGGAGGCGGCCATGCCGGACGCCCGCATCGAGCTGGACTACCGCACGCCCCTGGAGCTGCTGGTCGCCGTCATCCTGTCCGCCCAGTGCACCGACAAGCGCGTCAACCTGGTGACCCCTGCCCTGTTCGCCCGCTTCCCCGACGCGGCCGCCTACGCTGGCGTGGAGGCCGCCGACGTGGAGCCCTTCATCCGCACCTGCGGGCTCTACCGCGCGAAGGCGAAGAACATCGTCGCCACGGCGCGCACGCTCGTCGCCGAGCACGCGGGACAGGTGCCCCTGGTGCGCGACACGCTGGCGCAGCTGCCGGGCGTGGGCCTCAAGACCGCGGGTGTGGTGTGCATCCACCTGGGCGGCGACGCGGCCTTCCCCGTGGACACGCACGTGAAGCGGCTGGCGTACCGGATGGGCCTCACGACCCATGAGGATCCCGACAAGGTGGAGAAGGACCTGCAGGCCCTGCTGCCCCGGGAGCGGTGGACCCTGGGGCACCAGTTGCTCGTGTGGCATGGGCGGCGCACGTGCTTCGCGCGCTCGCCGGACTGCGCATCCTGCACGGTGGCGGCGCGCTGCCCGAAGAAGGGCGTGGCCGCCTCCGCGAAGGCTTAAGCGGACGCCGGGGCGCCCTGGTCGCGCGACGCCTTGTGCTTCAGCATCCGCTTGCGGATGAGCCCGCGCTTGAGCGACGAGACGTGGTCCACGAAGACGGTGCCGTCCAGGTGGTCCGCCTCGTGCTGCACGGCGATGGCCAGGAGGCCGTCACAGCGCAGCGTCTGCTCCTGGCCGTCCTCGTCCAGGTAGCGCACCGTGGCGACGGCGGCGCGGTCCACGTCCTCGGCCTCGCCGGGGATGGACAGGCAGCCTTCCGTGTAGGTCGTCTCCCCTTCCAGGGAGATGAACTCCGGGTTGATCATCGCCAGGGGCTTCATGTCCGGCTGCTGCGGCCGGGTGTCCAGGACGATGATGCGCTGGAGCACGCCCACCTGCGGGGCGGCGAGGCCCACGCCTTCGGCGGCGTACATCGTCTCGAACATGTCCTTCACCAACGCGCGGACCTTGTCGTCCACCTTCGCCACGGGCCGGGCCTTCTGCTTCAGGATGGGGTCGGGCCAGATGAGAATCTCGCGAACCATGGAGGGACTCTTAACCCCTCCGGACCGCGACGGGCAACCGTCCCCAGGGGGCGTCAGTCGAGCAGATTGCGCGCGTACTCGCCCCGCAGCCGGTCATCCCCCAGCGCCCGGGCCGCCTCCGTCAGCACGGCACGAATCTGCTGTGCCCGGTGCTGGAGCGCGGGGTCCGGGTGGCCCGCGAAGCGCAGGGGGTGGAACTCGGCGGCCAGGAGGGCATAGGCCCGCTTGACCTCCTCGCTGCCGGCCGAGCGTGCGAGCCCCAGCACGGTGAAGTAGTCCGCCTCCTGGATCTCCTCGAACTTGGCCTCCAGGCGGTGCACGTCCAATTCCGGGGGCAGGTCCCCCATGGCGTCGTCCGACGGCGGGTGCAGCACGATGAGGCCCAGCGTCCGGGCCACGGCGAGCGTCTTGAGCGCCCCGTCCTGGGGCAGCCCCGCGCTCAGGAGCAGCATCTCCAGCGTGCGCTCCCCGTCCACGCCCTGGAGGAGCTGGAGCTCACGCCCGGAGAGTCCGAAGTCCGCCGGAGCCATGTGCGCATCGCCCCGCGACACGTGGGCGCGCAGCGAGCCCGCCGCGTCCAGCAGTGACTCAGCGGTGAGGGTGTTGCGCAGGCCTTCGACCAGCAGGTGCAGCGGCGGGCGCGTGGCGGCGGCGAGCGCCACCTCATGGGGTGCGGGCTCCTGCACCAGCCGGTACAACGTGGAGGGTTCCGCGAGCGCGTCCAGGAAGACCTGTTCGGTGTAGCGCTGCACCAGCGGGACGGACTCCGCTTCGCGCACGTAGCCGCGACCGCGCAGGGCCTCCAGCAGCGTGCCCGTGGTGGCGCTGCGCACCAGCCGCAGCTCAGCCTCCTGGCGCGCGTCGATGAGCCCGTCCGCACGGGCCCGGTCGATGAGGGACTCGCCCTGCGCCGAGGACGCGGCGCCCACCAGCGTGCCGTCGCGCAGCCACAGGACGCGCAGCGCGTTCATCACCTTGAGTTCCAGGCGCACTTCCATGCGCGCGTCGCACAACCGGAGCACGAGGCGCGCGAGCCCCTCCTGCGTCAGGCTGCCACTGCGCGCCACCGCCATCTCCGGACGGCCCGGTGATTCGAGCGGCAGGATTGAAGCCCGGGCCTGCGCCGCGGCTTCCTCCGCGTCCCGCTGCGCGCGGGCTTCCAGTTGTTCGCGCTCGCGGTCGGTCTGGAGGCGCTGTTCGACGGCGTCCGCTTCCAGCTTCACGCGGGCTTCGCGCTCGCGGGTGAGGTCCTCGCGGAGCTGTTCGAGCTGGGCCTGGAGCGTGTCGCGCGTCTGAGTGAGGGACGCGGACTCCGACTGGAGGCGGGCTTCCGCTTCCGCGCGCGCCTGGGTTTCGGCGGCGAGGCGGGCTTCCGCGGCAGTGCGGGCCTGGGACTCGCTTTCGATGCGTGTCTCGAGGTCCTGGCGCGTCCGGGCCTCGGATTCGAGACGGACCTCCAGCACGGTGCGGTGACGGCCTTCGGCCGTGGCCTTCGCGGTGGATTCGGTGGCCTTCTGTTCGGCCTGGAGGGCCCGGGCCTCCATGGCCTGGAGGGCCTGTTGGGCCTGGGCCACGCGGGCCTGCGCCTCGGCCTCGGCCCTCGCGAGTTCCTCCGCGCGGCTGGCCGCGTCGGTCTGGGCGTGGGTGGACTGCTCGGCGCGCGACTCCGCCTGGGTCAGCGCCTGCGCGAGCTGATCCGCTCGGGCCTGGGCTTCGGCTTGCGTCCGCGTGAGCTGTTCGATGCGGGTCTCGGCTTCGGCCTTTGCCTGCTGGTGCTGATCCGCGCGGGATTCCGCCTGGGCCTCGGCTTCGGCCTGGGCCTTCGTGAGCTGCTCGACGCGGGCTTCAGCCTCGGCCTTTGCGTTCGTGAGCTGCTCGACGCGGGCTTCGACTTCGGCCTTTTCCTGCTGGTGCTGAAGGAGCGCTTGCGCGAGTTGCTCGGCGCGGGATTCCGCCTGGACCTGGGCCTGCGTGAGCTGATCCGCCTGGGCCTTCGTACCGGCCTGGGCCTGCGCGAGCTGTTCAGCGAGGGCTTCCGCCTCGGCCTTCACCTTCGCGAGCTGTTCGGCTTGGGCCTGCTCGGCTTCGAGGGCTCGCGCTTCGACGCGCTTCACGGTTTCCGACAGCTCGTTCACGCGGGCTTCGGACTGGAGCAGCGCTTCAGCGGAACGCTCCGCCTTCGCTTCGGCCTGCTTCAGGGCCCGCGTCAGTTGCTCCGCTCGGGCTTCCGCCTGGAGCAGGGCCTCGGCGGGCTGGGCGGCCTTCGCCTCCGCCCGCTGGCGCGCCTGCTTGAGCTGCTCCATCCGGGCGTTGGCCTGGCTCAAGGTCTCGGCGAACTGCGCTTCGGTCCGCTTCCGGAGTTCCTCCGCGTGCTCCGCCCGGGCGTGGGCCTGGGTCAGGGCTTCCTCCGCCCGCGCGGCCCGCGCTTCCGCGTCCGCTAGAGCCTCTCCCGATTTCGCGGCGGTGGCTTCGAACTGCTTTCGGACCGCTTCGGCCTGATCCGCCCGGGCTTCGGCACTGGCTCGGGATTCCTCGGCCTGCGTGGCCCGGCCTTCCGCCTGCGCCAGCGATTGGGCGGTCTGCCTTACCTTGGCTTCGCCCTGCAGCAGTACCTGCGCCAGTTGCTGGGCTCGCGCCTCCAACTGCCCCTGCGTCTGGGCGGACTGCTTCGCCTTCGCTTCGGCTTGCGCCAGGGCCTGTTCGGCCTGCTGGATACGCGTCTCCGCCTGGGCCAGCGCCTGGGCGGTCTGCTTCGCCTTCGCTTCGGACTGCGACAGCGATTGGGCCAGTTGGTGCGCTCGCACCTCCACCAGCGACAGCGCCTGCGCGGAGTGCTTCACCTTCGCTTCGGCGGCGACCCGCGCCTTCGCTTCCGCGTCGGCCCGGGCCTCGGCTTCGGAACGCCGGGCCTCCAGGTCTGCTCGGAGCGCGGCGTCCTTGCCGTCGCGGGTCTCGATCTCGTGACGGGCCTCGGCTTCGGCCTCCGCTCGACGACGGGATTCCTCGCGGGCCTTGGCTTCGGCCTCCGCCCGGGCTTCCGCGACGAGGCGCGCTTCCGCTTCGGCTTCCGCCCTGGCTTCCGCGGCGATGCGCGCTTCGGTCTCGGCTTCGGCTCGGGCTTCCGCTTCGGTGCGGGCCGCCTGCTCCAGTTCGGCGCGGGCTTCAGCTTCCGCTCGGGCCTGGGTCGACTCGCGCGCGAGTCGTTCGGCTTCCTCTCGCGCCTGGACCTCCGTGGCGACTCGCTTTTCGAGTTCGACGAGTTCGAGCTGCGCCATCTCCGCGAGCGCCTCGGCCTCGCGGCGGGCGCGCTCTTCCGCATCCGCTCGCGATTCGGCGTCCACCCGGCCACCAGCTTCGGACGCGAGCCGGGCTTCCACCTCCGCCAACGCCTGCGTCGCGGACACGGCCCGGACTTCTGAATCCGCGTGTGCCGCCGAGGCCTGCTTCAGCAGGGACTCGGCGCGTGCACGGGCGTGGACCTCCGCTTCGGCGCGCACCTCCACCGAGCTGCGGGCCTCGACCTCCGCGTCCGCTTCGAGCCGGGCGTCCTCGCGAGCCCGCGCCTCACTCTCGACACGCTCCTCCAGCTCGATGCGAAGCGTCTGCTCCGCTTCGGCCAGCGACTCCGCATCCGCCGCGCGGGCCTCCGCCTCCTGGATGAGGGCGTACGCTTGCGCGAGTTCTTCGCGCAGTGATTCAAGCTCGGCTTCCAGCTCCGTGTTCGACCCGGGCTCGTCCTTCGAGCCGGCATCCTGCTTCGCGCTGGAGTCCTGCTTCGAGCTGGGCTGCGCGTTCGAGCTGGGCTGCGCGTTCGAGTCGGACTGCGCGTTCGAGTCGGACTCCGCATTCGACCCGGCGCCCTGCTTCGACTCGGCCCCATCCGTCGGACCGGCATCCTGCTTCGCTTCAGCGTCCTGATTCAGCCCGGCCTGCGACTTCGACCCGGATTCATTCTTGAGCCCGGCTTCCGCCTTCGCCTCAATCTCCGCTGCGGCAGCAACGGGCTCCTGGCTCGCGGGACGCGGCCTGTTCGACCAGAGGAGTCCTCCCTGCTTCGGGGTCGATGAAACCGGGACCGTGCGGCTCGCATCCCGTCCGCCGGCACGCGGCGCGGCGCCGCCCCCCTGCGCCGCATCGTCCGACTTCGCTTCGTTCCCCGGACGCGCGGAGGCACCACTCGCCGCCGCATCACCCGTTCCCGCGCGTGACTTCGAGGCGTCTTGCGACTCCGCCTCCGACCACGAAAGAGGCCTGGCACCCTCCTCGGTCTTCGCGTCGTCCCCCACCGTCTCGGAATCGAACCAGTCCGCGCCCACCGGCTTCACGGACGCGGCGGTCGCCTGCGACTTCCCTGCGACCTCGGCTTCTTCGTCGTCGGCCGCCCCATCCTCCCCCTGCTCCCGCGCCTCCACGGACGCCTTGAGCTCCGCCTCCAGCACGTCCCAGTTCGACAGGCCCGCCGCGGCCAGCTCCTCCTCGGTCGGATCCGAGGGCGCGTCGTCGTCGTCCGGCGACAAGCCCGCGGCGACCAGTTCCTCACGGGTCGGATCCGCTGCTTCGTCGTCGTCCGACGCATCGGACGCTCCTGCCGCCGCCGCCCGTTCTTCCTTCGCCACGTCGTCCGCGACCGAACCGAAGTCCGTCTCGTCGGAGTCCTCCGCCGACGCAGCCTTGCCTGGACGGCGCGCTTCCAGTTCGGGATCCGGTGCCAGCTCCGTCCAGGCCAGCGGCTCCGCGCCCTCTCGCGCCGGGCCCTTTCCCGCAGCCCCCGGAACGTCGTCCGAATCAACGTCGAAGAAGTCCTCGTCCCCCAGCCTGGGCGCGGGCTTCACCGGCCGCAGGCCCGGCGGCGTGAGCCGCTCCTCACGGAACGCGAGCTTCCCCGACGGGAGCCCCGCTTCCTCCCCGTGCTCCCGGGCCAGTCGCTCCGCGTCCGCCCGCAGCTCCGCGTCGAAATCCTCCGTGACCGCCAGCGGATCCGCGTCCACCGGCTTCACGTCCGCGCGCGGTGCCACCTCGCTCGGGAACGGGAAGCGCAACGTCGAGCGCTCCTGCAGGGCCCGCGCCTCGGGCACCGGTGGAAACGCCGCCGTCGCGTCCGCTCGCGGGGCATCCCACTCCTGCCCGGCGTCCGCGTCCGACTCCCCCTCACCCCACGCCTCCCCGGTGTCCTCTCCCGAAGCGCCGCCATCCCATTTCGACGCCGCCGCGGACGACGACGTCCCCACGGAGAGCGCCGAGTCGATGGACGCCATCGCCTCCGCTTCGACCTCCAGGTGCGCCTGCTCCAGCGCGGCGTTCATCGCCAGGTGCGTGCTGTGCTCGCGCTGCTTGTGGACGACGTGCGCGCTGCGCTCCTCGCGCGTCATCGCCGCCACTTCCCAGTCCGTCTGGTTCAGCGGCGCCAAATCCCCGAACAGCGCGTTGGCCAGCGCCGGGTCTCCGCCCACCGCGTGCGCCGTCGTCGCGTGCCACTTCTCGTCCGAACCGGGCCCGCTTCCGCGCGCGGGATCCGCCAGCGCCCGGTTCTCCACCACGCGCCAGCCATCCGCCTCCGCCGGCGCGCGGATCAACGAGTCCACCAACGTCACGAAGCCCGGACCGTCCAGCGGCAGCGGCGCCACCGGGGCGCTGAAGCCCTCGATGGCCTCGCTCAAGAGCAGCACCCGCGCCTTGTGGCCCTCCGGATGCTGGACCAGTTCCTCCAGCACCACGCGCCCGCGCCCGCTCTCCACCCCTGGGGCGAGCACGATGAGCTCTGGCAGGTGGTGCCCGAAGGCGATGAGCGCGTCCGCGGCGGAGGTGGCGAGGATGACCTCGTGGCCTTCGCGGGACAGCAATCGCCGGACGGCGGCGATGGTGGCGATGTCGTCGTGTACGAGGAGGACCGAGGCGCCCATGGGGGGGCTGACACTCTACATCATGGCCCCGGGATCCACGTCGATGACGACCCTCACGCCAGATGGAACATCCGCCAGCGCCGCCTCCAACCGGGCGAGCAATGGGGCAAGCGCCGCATGCGTCGGCGCCTTCAGCAGGAGCTGCCAGCGCGTCTTGCCCCGAATCCGGGCGATGGGCGCCAGGGCCGGCCCCAGCAGGCGCACCCCGGCGGAGGCCGGCGGCATGTGCCGACCCACCAGGTTTCCCAGGAAGCGCGCCACGCCCGCCGTCTGCTCGGGATGCTCCCCTTCCAGCCGGACGGCCGCCATCCGCGCGAAGGGCGGATAGGCCAGCGCCTTGCGCCACTCCAGCTCCTGCTTCGCGAACCCGTCGAAGTCGTGCGCCAGCATCCGCTTCACCGGCTCCGCGTCCGGGTTGTAGGTCTGCACCAGCACCCGCCCCGGGTCCTTGCCGCGCCCCGCCCGCCCCGCCACCTGGGTCAGCAGGTGGAAGGTGCGCTCGGAGGCGCGGAAGTCGGGAATCGCCAGCGACGTGTCCGCCATCACCACGCACACCAGCGTCACGCCCGGGAAGTCGTGCCCCTTGGCCACCATCTGCGTGCCCACCAGCACGTCGATCTCCCGCCGCGCGAACGACGCCAGCAGCTCCGTCAGCCGCTCCGCGCTCGTCGCCGAGTCCCGGTCCAACCGCGCCACGCGCGCACCCGGGAGCCGTTCGGAGACCTCCGCTTCCACGCGCTCGGTGCCGATACCCAGCTTGAGCAGCGGACCCGTGCACTCAAGGCAGCTGTTGGGCACCGGGAACGCCACGCCGCAGTAGTGGCACACCACCCGGTTCTGGGACTGGTGGTGCGTCATGCACACGTCGCAGTCGTGGCACTTGAGCGACAGGCCGCACACCTCGCACAAGAGGATGGTGCTGTGGCCCCGGCGGTTGAGGAACAGGATGACCTGTTGCCCCTTGGCCACCGTCTCCTCCATCGCCTGGAGCATCTGCGGACTGAGGATGGGCGCCTCTTCCGTCACCTGCCCCTCGCGCGGACGCTCCACGCGCAGGTCCACCAGGCTGATGGTGGGCATGGGCCGGTCATCCACGCGGCTCTTCAGCTCCAGCAGCTTGTAGCGGCCCGCGCGCGCGTTCTGCAGCGTCTCCAGCGCGGGCGTGGCCGAGCCCAGCACCACCACCGCGCCGGCCTGCTTGCCGCGCACCACCGCGAGGTCGCGCGCCTGATAGCGCAGCTTCTCGTCCTGCTTGAAGGACGGGTCGTGCTCCTCGTCGACGACGATGAGCCCCAGGTTCTCCACCGGCGCGAACACCGCCGAGCGCACCCCTACGGCGATCTTCACCGTGCCCTTGCGCAGCGCCTGCCAGTGGAACAGCCGCTCCCGGTCCTTCAGCCCCGAGTGCAGCACCGCCACGTCCCCGCCGAAGCGACTGCGGAAGCGCCCCACGAGCTGCGGCGTCAGCGCGATCTCCGGCACCAGCACCAGGCTGCCCTTGCCCTGCGACAGCGCATGCTCCACCGCGCGCAGGTACACCTCCGTCTTGCCGCTGCCGGTGACGCCGTGCAGGAGGTACGGCTGGAAGCCGCCGGCATCCACGGCGCCCTGGAGCTCGCGCACCGCCACGTCCTGCTCCGAGGTGAGCCGGTCCGGACGGCCCTGGATCAGGCCCTCGCGCACGCCGGGCTCCAGCACCACCTCCACCAGCTTCACCATCCCGCGCGCCGCCAGCTTCTTGAGCGTCTCCCGCGCACCAGGGATGGCGTGCGCCACCTCCTCCAGTTGCGCGCGTCCGCCCACCGCCAGCAGGTACTGGAGCGCGGCGGCCTGGGCCGGAGCGCGGTTGAGCTGCGGCGGGACTTCCGTGACGACCGCCTCCGCGAAGTGCTGCACGTCCGCCTTCGCCGCCTTCTCATCCACCGCGGTGGAGAGGCCCGGCGGCAGCGCGCCGCGGATGACCTCGCCCAGCGGGTGGCGGTAGTGCTCGGCCGCGAAGCGCAGGAGCGCGATGAGGTCCTTGGGCAGTGACGGCGAATCCTCCAGCACGCGCTGGATGGGCTTGAGCCGGACGCCGCCCTCCACGGGCGCGTTCGCCGGCCCCAGGTAGAAGCCCAGCGCCATGCCGCGTCCGAAGGGCACGAGCACGCGCTGGCCCGGGGCCAGGTTGCCCGCGAGCGCTTCCGGCACCAGGTAGGTGAACTCCCCGCGCACGGGGCGGCCGACGGCGACGGACGCAAGAAGGGCGGGGGTGGCGCTCACGACGGGGCGCACTGTAGCGGCGCGCTCCCCCAACGACAGTTCCCTTCCCACATCCGTACGGCGCGTCCGCAGCGGGATGGAACCGCGAGAGGAAACCTCCCCGTCCGTCCCCGAAACGCCGCCCAGCGCGAAGTGTTCTTGCTCCATGTGCCGCCCTCTTGCCGCCCGACTCCCCGGACCCCGCCCGTCCTGCACCCGGGATCCACTGTGCCTGGAGCGTCTGACATGCCCCTGGATTCCGGCCAAAAAGCAAGGGGCCCCTCCCGCGTGCGGAAGAGGCCCCATGACTGCTTTTCGGAGACGACGCGGAGGAAGAAGCGGCCGTGCGTGGGGACTAGCGGCCGGTGGCCTTCTTGAACGACGGCCGGTTGGCCACGCGGTCCCACCAGGCCATCACGTTCTTGTGCTCGGCGATGACCGCCTGCTCGCCCACGGCGAAGACGTAGTCCACGTACGGGGCCCAGGTGACCTCCGCGAGCGTGAAGTCGTTGCCCGCGAGGAAGGGCTGCTTCGCCAGCACCGCGTCGATGACCTCCAGGGGCTTCTTCATGCCCTCGCGGCCCTTGGCGATGTTGGCCTCGTCGTTGGTGCCCCGGAAGCGCTCCATCACGACCTTCATCGCCGGGGTGGAGAAGTAGGAGCTCTCCACGCTCATGAACTGCTCCATGAGCGCGTAGGCCTTCGGATCCGTCGGCGTCAGCGACGTGCCCGGCAGGGTGCGGTCCAGATAGCGGATGATGGCGCGCGACTCGTACATCTGGAAGCCGTCGTCCGTCTCCAGCACGGGCACCACGCCGAAGGGCTGGCGCGCCAGGTGCGCGGGCGTCTTCTGCTCGCCCTTCATGAGGTCGATGCTGATGAACTCGACCTCGCGGTTCTTCTCCGCCAGGACCGTCATGACCTTGCGGCTACACGTGCTCATCGGGTTGCCGTAGACCTTCATGTGAATCGCCTCCGCGCCAGGGGCCGGGTTCATCCCGGCCTTGGAATGGGCGGGACTTTCTGCCGCGGTCCCGCCCACCGCAAGCGATTCGAAGGTGACGCGCTACGGCGTGAAGAGCTTGTCCGACACCGCGCTGCGGTTGTCCGCCTTGAGCGCCGTGAAGCGCACCACGCGCTGCCCGGCCTTCCACACCTCCACCGTGCGCGGCATCCAGTCCCCGGTGGCCGGCGCCGTGTAGTCCACGAAGCGCACATCCCACGCGGTGCCAGCCGTGTCGTTGTAGCGCACGCGCGCGGCCCGGAAGGCGTCCTTGTAGACCCAGAACTGGGGCTTGCCCTCGGCGGGGTCGCCCAGCACGTACGCCACCTCACCGCCGAAGCGCGCCAGCGAGGTGCGCTTCGTGTCGATGCCCAGCCCCTGGAGGTATGCCTCCAGGGCCAGCTTGGTGTCCTGCACGCTGCCCGCGTCCTGCGCGAGGAGGGCGCACACCTGCGCGACGAGCACGGAGACGGCGGGCAGTTCCTTGCCCTCCACGCGCTTCCTGCCGGAGACCTGCACCGTCGCGGCCTTGTTGCTGCTTTCGGGCGAGCTGACGTCGAAGCGGCAGCGGCCCGGAATCTTCACCGACAGCACCCCGTCGCCCTGAAGGTCCGTGCGTTCGGTGGGGACGTTGAGGACGGCGCCCGCCTCCGGCACGGCGGTGGAGGAGAAGATGACGGAGCCTTCCACGCGGAAGGCGGACAGCCGCTTCTCCTCACGCGCGGTGGCCATGCGCCGGAGGATGGAGCCGCCGGGCAGCACATAGGCGCCGGCGGTGAGGGAGGCGAGGACCACGGACACTGCGATGAAACGCTTCACGGCTTCTCCGTCTTGACGACCTCGCGCATGTACTCCAGGAGTCCTCCGCGCAGGTCGGGGCGCTTGAGCGCATAGGCGATATTCGCCTTCAGGTAACCCACCTTGTCGCCGGCGTCGTAGCGCTGGCCCTGGAACTTGTAGCCCAGCAGACCTTCGGTCTTCTGGAGGGTGGCCAGGCCGTCCGTGAGCTGGATCTCCCCGCCCACGCCGGTGGTCTGCTTCTCCAGGATGGGGAAGATGGACGGCGGCAGCACGTAGCGGCCAATCACCGCCAGGTTCGACGGCGCGGTGCCCTTCTTGGGCTTCTCCACCACGTGGTCGATCTGGATGACGCCGTTGCCCAGGTCCTTGCCCGCGGCGATGCCGTACATGTGCGTCTCGCTGTCCGGCACCTCCATGAGCGCGATGACGGCCTTCTGATGCTGCTGGTAGACGCGCGCGAGCTGCCCGATGCCCGGCTCCTCCGCGTCAATCATGTCGTCGCCCAGCAGGACGCCGAAGGGCTCGTTGCCGATGACGCTCTTCGCGCACAGCACCGCGTGGCCCAGGCCCAGCGGCTCCTTCTGGCGGATGCTGACGATGCGCACGAGGTTCGCGATGGCGCGCAGCTTGTCGGCCTCCGCCGTCTTGCCGCGCGCGCGCATCGTGGTTTCCAGTTCGAAGCCGATGTCGAAGTGGTCCTCGATGGAGGACTTGCCCCGGCCGTTGATGACGACGACGTCCTCGATGCCGGCGGCGACGGCCTCCTCCACGATGTACTGGAGGGTGGGCGTGTCGACGATGGGCAGCATCTCCTTGGGCACGGCCTTGGTGGCCGGAAGGAAACGGGTGCCCAGGCCAGCGGCGGGGATGACGCACTTGCGGATGAGCTTCGCTGCCTTCGTGTCGGGAGAGGACATGGGGCGGGGAATCTATTGGTGGCCCAGAACCCCAGCAAGCCGGATAGATTCCCCGGTGCCATGCCGCTCCGTGCCATCGTTGTCGCCCTGTCGTTGACGCTGTCCGTGGTTCCCGTCGTCGCCCGGGCCGCCGAACCGGCGGAGGAACTGCGCAACCTGGCCAATGCCCGGGCCCTGGGCATGGGCAGCGCGTTCCGGGCCGTGGGGCTGGGTGCGGATGCACTCCAGGGCAATCCGGCGGCCATGGTGCTGTTCCCGGCCTACCGCATTGAAGGGACGGGGGCCTACGACCCGCGCAACAAGGAGGGGTTCCTGGGCATCAGCCTGTCGGACTCCAGCAGTGGCCGGCTGGCGCTGGGGGTGGACTACCACTGGCTGAGCCTGGGGCGAGGGGGCAGCCGGACGACGGCGAACCTGAGCACGCTGGGCGGCGCGATTCCCCTGAGCCAGTCGCTGATGATTGGCATGTCGGGGCACTACCTGCGGCTCAATGGCCAGTCGCGCTTCGCCAACTCCATCACGCTGGACGCCGGCCTGCTGGTGCGGCTGGGGGAGCAGGTGACGGTGGGCGTGTCGGGGCACAACCTCATCGACACGGAGAACGTGGAGCTGACGCGCTACTACTCCGCGCACCTGGGCTACGTGGGGCAGGCGCTGGTGCTGGCGGCGGACGTGCGCGGCGACTTCGAGACGCGCGACTCCGCGGTGCTCACGTACAACGGTGGCGCGGAGTACACCCTGAACCAGGTGCTGCCGGTGCGCGTGGGCTACACGTACGACGGCTTCCAGAAGATTTCGCGGCTGAGCGCGGGCCTGGGCTTCCTGTCGCCCGGCGGCGGCGGCGTGGACCTGGCGTACCAGCACGACCTGGGCGGTGAGAACGGGCGCCTGCTGGTGATGACCCTGCGGGTCTCGGTGAACTGAGGGCGGCGCGCTTCTTCAGCGTCCGGCGCGGCCCGCGTCATTCGGGTCTCGCAGGGCGAGGTAGCGCTCGGAGGCGGCGAAGCGGACCAGCTCCTCCAGCTCTGAGTCGTGGGGCCGGCGGGCGCGCAGCGCGGTGAGGGCGGGGCCCGGGCCACCGCAGGCGACGAGGCCCGCGCGGTTGGCGGAGTCCCTCGCGGCGGCGGACAGCAGGCTCGCGTCGAAGTCGCGGGTGCCGGGCTCCATCAGGGCGGAGGCGCGCTCCAGGGCCTTGGGGGACAGGGCTTCGCGCACCACGCGGGCATCGTCGCCCGCGCCCTTGGGGTCCTTGAGGACGGAGGACAGGAGCGCGAGCGCGCGCAGCAGGTGGTCCTTGCGCAGGGCCCGCAGGGCGAGCAGGTCCGGCGACATGGAGAACAGGGCGCGTCCGGCGTGGAAGCGCAGCTCCGCGACGGACAACGGCTGCTGGACGAGCTGCCGGCCCACGACGAGGCGCGGGACGGTGATGTGCACCGGGGTGATGTTCGCGGTGTCGTCATCCCCCGCGACCAACTCCGGCAGGGGCACGCCGAGCAGGCGGGCGACGGTGTGCAGCGCGTCCAGGATGGCGGGGGCGCCGGGGCCGGCGTTGGCGCGCAGGGGCTCCGAGGCGCTGGCGATGCGCGTCGGGGATGGGAACAGGCGGCACAGCGCGATGCCCACGCACGCGAGCAGCTCACCGGCCGGGGTGCGCAGGCCCGGGTGGCGCAGGCCGGCGCGCTCCTGGCTGGAGAGCGGTCCGCGCTGGACGCGGGGGGCGGAGATGTCGCGGCCTTCGAGTGCGTCCGCGAGTTCGCGCATCAGCGCGGCGCGGGTGACGTCCTTGCGCTGCTCGAAGTGTTCGACGAGGCCCCGGTAGGGCTTCGGGTCGAGCGGACGCTCGCGCACGAGCTTGAAGACGATGGGTTCGGCGGAGGTGGATTCGGCGGGAGCCGCCGCCTCCGGGACGAGCGGGGTTTCGCGGGTCTCCGCGCCGCCGACGCCAGGGCGTGACGGGCCGGTGGCGCGCACGGGGGCCGGGCCGGACATGGTGCCCTCGGGGCGGCCGGCGCGGTGGATGCGGCGCACCGGGTCCATGCGGCCGGGAGGCGCCTCCCACGCGATGACGCTCGTGGCCTCCACGGGCCCGCCGCCCAGTTCCTCCGAGTCCTCATCCTCGTCCGGAATCTGGTCGAGGGTGGGCCCATCGAAGACACCGCGTGGACGGACGGG
>NZ_RAWD01000208.1:0-17587 GCF_003612065.1 Corallococcus sp. CA047B | reverse complement strand
CTCTGTCTCCTGGCGCCCACCGCCGCCCTCGCCGCGAAGGACCCTCGCTGCGCCGGCAAGCCCGCCGCCCGCGCCGCCCGCTTCTCCGACACCGCCTTGAAGGGCACGTCCGCCGCGGAGCGTTACGCCGCCTACATCCAGGCGTGCGCGCTGGATGACGTGGTGGCCCTCACCCAGGGCCTTGTCCGCTTCAAGACGGTGAGCAGCGAGGCCCCCGCGTCCAAGAACCCGGAGATGGCCGCCATGGGCCGCTACCTGGAGACGTGGGCGAAGCAGCACGGCTTCGCCTTCCGCACCGTGGGCGAGCGCGACGTCTTCGAGCTGTCCTGGGGCGAGGGCGAGCCGCTGCTGGGGCTCGTCTTCCACGGCGACGTCGTCCCCGCCGCCGCGCACGAGTGGAAGCGCCCGCCCTTCAAGCCCGTCCTGGAGAAGGGGCGCCTGTACGGCCGGGGCGTGGAGGACGACAAGGGGCCCATCGCCTCCGCGCTGGTCGCGCTCGCGATGGCGAAGGACCTGGGCTTGAAGCCCCAGGGCCGCGTGCTCGTCATCATCGGCAACGGCGAGGAGAGCGACTGGAACGGCATGAAGAAGTACGCCGACACCGAGCCCAAGCCCACGCACGTCATCTCCGTGGACTCCGGCTACCCGGTGATGGCCGCGCAGTCCGGCTTCGTCGCGTGGACGCTGGAGGCGCCCGTGGGCACGGCCGCCGCCACCCCGAAGGAGGGCACCACCGCGCGCGCCGTGGACGTCACCGCGGGCGAGTTCCTCACCCAGGTGCCCGGCGCCGCGACGCTGAAGCTCGTGCCCGTGAAGGGCCAGACGCCGGAGGTGGTGCTCGCGCAGGTGAAGGCCGCCATCGCCGCGGAGCAGCCCGCGCGCAAGGACCTGAAGGCGGACGTGAAGCGCGAGGGCGCCACCGTCGTGCTCACCACCCACGGCAACGCGGTGCACTCCTCCGTCGCGGACAAAGGTCGCAACGCGCTCTGGGATTTGTCCGCCGTGGCCGCGCGTCTGTCATTGGAGGACAATGGCATCGCCGCGATGCTGCGCGTCGTGGCCCTGCGCTTCGACGGGGACCACCACGGCGACAAGCTGGGCGTCGCTTACCAGGACACGCTGATGGGGCCGCTGCTCGTCGCGCCCACCGTGCTGCGCGTGAAGGATGGCGCCGTGTCGCTGGGCATCAACATGCGCCGTCCGCAGGGCAAGGACGCCCCGGCGTTCAACGCGAGCCTGGACGCCGCCGCGAAGCGCGTGGGCGAGGATTCAGGCGGGCAGGTGAAGGAGGCCAGCGGCCGCTACGTGGGCGACCCGCATGTGGCGGACACGTCCGGCCCGCTGGTCCAGACGCTGATGGACATCTTCAAGCGCCAGCGCAAGGCGCCGGACGCGGTGCCCGGCTCCATCCGGGGCGGCACCTACGCGCGGCTGTTCCCCCGCGCCGTGGACTTCGGGCCGGCGTTCCCCAACGAGCCCTACACCGGCCATGCGCCCGACGAGTCCATCGCGCTGGAGACGCTGGACCTGAGCACGCGCATGCTCGCGGAGGCCGTGCACACGCTGGCCATCGCCCCCGCGCCGGACGCGAAGGCCACGCCGTAGCAGAGGCTCTGGGCCTCAAGGCGGCAGGTAGCCCCGGGGCGGTGGGACGCGGGGCCAGCGCACGGTGAAGGTCGTGCCCCGCTCCACGGTGGACTCCACGTGCACGCTGCCGCCGTGCATCTGGACGATCTCATGCACGATGTAGAGCCCCAGCCCCAGGCTGCGCTGCTTGCCCCCTTCGTCCGGCGTGAGGGATTGCTTGAAGGGGTCGAACAGGCGCGGCAGCAGGTGCTCCGGGATGGGGTCACCCTCGTTGTGCACCCGCATCACCACGTCCGTGCCTTCGTCGGTGAGCGACGTCTCCACCGGCGTGTCGTTGCGCGCGTGTTGCAGCGCGTTCACCACCAGGTTGCCCAGCACCTGCGTCACCCGGTCCGGATCCCACTGGCCCTCCAGGTTCCCGCCCCTCACCTCCAGGGTCAGGGGGCGCTCCGGGTACGCCACCTGCAATTCTTCCAGCATGCTCTGGCACAGCTCCACCATGTTCACGTGCTGGGGCGTCGTCGGGATGCCCCCGCCCAGGCGGCTGCGCGCGAAGTCCAGGATGTCGTTGATCATCCGCGCCATCCGCGCCGAGGCCTTGCGGATGCGGTCCACGCCCCGGCGCGACGTCGCGTCCAGCCCTTCGAAGCGGCCCAGCATGAAGGCGGACGCGTTCACCGCGTGCAGGGGGTTGCGCAGGTCGTGTCCCAGCACCGCGAGCAATTCCTCACGGAAGTTGACGGCCTGCTGGAGCGCGGCCTCCGCGCGCTTGTAGTCGTTGATGTCCACCACCGTGCTGCCCACCCCCAGCAGCACGCCGTCCCGGGTGCGCACCGGGAAGTAGTCCGCCCGCCAGTACCCGATGCCGCCCCGCTTCACATCCGGCCCTTCGATGAGCACGTCCTGCACGGGCTGGCCGGTTTCCAAGACCTGCCGCAGCGAACGCTCGATGGCATCTCCGGCGCCATCGCGGACCATCTCTTGCAGCGGGCGGCCCTTGTGCGCCTCCACGGGCTTGCGGTTGAGGTTCGCGAGCACGTCGTTGATGCGCAGGTAGCGCAGCTGCGTGTCCAGGAACGTGATGCCCACGGGCGCAGCGTCCAGGAGCGAGTCCAACTGCGCCAGGGACCGCTCCGCCTCCTGTCGCGCCGCGCGCTCGCGCGTGTGCAGCTCCGTGCGCGCGATGTGCGCCGAGGCCCGCTGCGCGACGGCCCGGAAGAGCAGGGTGTCCGCGTCGGAGAAGGCGAACGCCGTGCGCGAACCCATGTACGCCACGCCCAGCAGGCGGTCGCCCTCCATCAGGGGCATGCCGTACAGCGCGCGCAGGTCCTGCTGGCGCAAGGAGTCCAGGAGGACGCGGGGGTCGGTGGCGGCCGAGCGGATGAGGAAGGGCTGGTGCAGCACGGCCGCCTGCGCCGCCATGCTGTGCTCCACCGGGACGCGCTGGCCCTTCACCTCGTGGGTGCCCAGGCCCACCGCGGCGCGCACCACCAGCTCGTCGCCCTCCAGGAGCATCACCGCGGCCGCGTCCACGGCCAGCGTGGACTCCATCAGCCGGGTGAGCAGGCGCTCCAGGAGCGTCTCCATGTCCGGGTCGTCCAGCGTCGCCTCGGCCATGCGTTCCAGCGTCTGGAGGATGCGCTGCTTCATGTCCCAGAAGAACACCATCGACCGGGTCACCACCCGGTCGAGCGCCTCCTCCAGCCGCGTCAGGTCGCCGGGCCGCAGCCGCTGCTCCTGTGCCTCCAGGCGGTGGAGGATGCAGCGGCGCAAGAGCGCGTACTCGTGGGCCACCTCGCCCAGGTTGAAGCCTTCATCCAGGCGCGCGATGGCGTGCGCCACCTCCATGCGCTCGTCCAGGGTCTCCGACCCGAAGTCCACCGCGTCCGCCAGCGCGGAGAGCAGCTCCGGCAGGTGGTCGATGAGCCACGGCTCGCGCGGAGGCACCTTCCCCGCCAGGTGCTCCAGCACCGCCTGCTGCCAGTCCGCCAGCAGCGTCTCGCGGTGGGCACGCAGGAACTCCGCCGCCGACAGGCGGTCCTCGCTGCCCGTGCTCCCCTTCACGGGGCGTGAATCCGGCTCCTGCATCGCCAGTCTCCCCAGGCCCTCGCCCGGCCGCGCCGCCCTGTCGCAAGATTGCTCACGGTGTGCGCGCCGCGCTTCGTGTCTTCGTCCAGGGACGCCCCCATGGCGACCCCTCGCCCGTGGGTCCTGGGACGGGCTTCGGACGCACCGCCCGGCGTGCCGTTCACCTTCGTGCGCTCGGCGGGGCCAGGGCACGTTCCTCCGCATGGCGCCGTGGGGGGTCGGGTAGGGTGGCGGCCACCGCATGCGCACCCTCCTGCTCAACCGCTCCGCCGTGGCCCGCAACCTCCAGGCGCTCCTGCTCCTGGACGACATGCGCGAGGCCTTCCGCACCGACGCGCTGGCCCGCACGGTGGCCCCCCAGCGCGTGCGCGCGCCGCTGCACTCGGAGGGCACCGCGCTGGTGCTCTTCCCCGGCAGCGTGCCCGGCATCCCCGCGTACACCGTGAAGGTGCACGCGAAGTTCCCCGGCCAGTCCCCCGCCATCCAGGGCGTGGTGCACCTGCACGACCTGGTCACCGGCGGACTGCTGGCGGTGATGGACTCAGGCCACCTCACCTCCGTGCGCACCGGCGTCGTGGGCGCGCTGGCCGCGGACGTGCTGGCCCGGCCGGATGCGACGCGCGTGGCGGTGGTGGGCGCGGGCCGGCAGGGCGTGCTCCAGCTCAAGCAGCTGCGGCTGGTGCGCACGCTCAGCCAGGTGCGCGTCTACGACACGAACCTGGAGCACGCGAACGCGTTCGCTTCTCGCATGTACCAGGAGCTGAACCTGCCGGTGAGCGTGGAGACGTCCGTGGCGGACGCGGTGGCGGACGCGGACATCGTGGTGACGGCGACGTGGAGCCGCGAGCCCTTCCTGCACCCGGGCATGGTGCGGCCGGGCACGCACATCACCGCGCTGGGCGCGGACGAGCCGGGCAAGGCGGAGGTGTCCGCGGAGCTGCTGGCCTCGGCCCACTTCGTCTGCGACCACCGCGCGCTCAGCGTGGCGTCCGGGGCCGCCGGCGCGGTGGGCCTCTCGGAGGGCGCCATCCACGCGGAGCTGGGCGAGGTCATCGCGGGCCTCAAGCCCGGGCGCACGTCCCAGGAGCAGGTGACGGTGTTCGCGGCGGTGGGCCTGCCCTTCCAGGACCTGACCGCCGCGTGGCACGTCTTCCAGGCCGCATCCGGCGACGAAGACGTGCCCACGCTGGACTTCAGCGAGTAGGCGCGCGCGTCACGCCTTGGCGAGCGCCTGCGACAGGCGCGTGGCCTCCTGGTAGATGTCGGTGTCCTCCGCCAGCGGCATGGCGAGCACCTTCTGCACCAGCTCCTTCGCCTTCTTCTCCTGCCCCAGCCGCGCCTGCGCGAGCGCCAGGTTGAGCAGCGGCTCCGGACGCTCCGGGGCGCGGCGGGTGGCCTCCTCCAGCACCGTCACCGCGCGCGGCAGGTGCGTGTTCGCCGGCTCCGCGGGGATGCGCAAGAGCAGCTGGCCCAGGTTGTTCGCCGCGCGCCAGCCGTCCGGCGAGATGCCCATGCCCTGCTCGTACGCGGCGATGGCCTTGTCGTACGCGGGCGGCTCCTGCGACTCGAAGCAGGTGGCCTCCGCCATCTTCAGGGACTCGCTGGTGACGCCCAGCGACGCCATGGTCTGGCACAGGTGCCGGGCCTGTTCAATCTGACCGCGCGCCAGCATCAGCTGCGCGAGGTTCGCCTGGGCGTCCGCGTCCTTCGGGCGCGAGGCCGCGAGCGCGGAGGCCGCCTGGTAGGACGTGCGCAAATCGCGCAGCGCCATGGACAGCACCGTCACCGACGCCAGCAGGCGCGGCTGGTTGGGCACCGCCTTGAGGCCCTGCTCCAACACGCGGCGGGCGTCCACCAGCTTCTCCTGCGAGGACAGCGCGTGCGACAGGCTCAGGTACGCGGGCACGAAGCGCGGCTGCCGGGTGATGACCTCGCGCAGCGTGGCCAGCCCTTCCTCCGTCTTGCCGGCCTCCAACTGCACCTGGCCCAGGCGGTAGCGGAACACGTCCTGCTGGGGCTGGAGCTTCACCGCGTGGGTGAGGGCCTCCAGCGCCTGGGGCGCCTTGTCCTGCTTGATGAGCATCATGCCGCGGCCGAAGTGGGCCTCCGCGCGGTTGGGGTCCTGCGCGAGCACGGCCTGGTAGGCGTTGAGGGCGGCGACGAGCTGGCCCTTCTGCGCGGCGATGTTCGCGCGCACGAGGCCCGTCTCCGGCGTGGCGCCCTGCGCCTCCGCCTTCGCGAGCAGCGCCTCCGCCTGGGGCAGCTTGCCTTCCACCAGGGAGAGCTTGGTCATCACCACCAGCGCGTCGCGGTGCGCCGGGTTCTTCGCGAGGAGCTTCTCGGCCTCTGCCTTGGCCTGGGCAAGCTGGCCCGCAGCGAGGAGGGTTTCCAGAGAGTTCATGATGGAAAGTGTCCCCCAGCGTCCGGGGGCTGTCGAGCCACGGGAAAAAGGAAGGGCCCCGTCCGGATGGACGAGGCCCTGGGAAGCAGAGGCGAAAGCGTGCGGGGGACTACCAGCCGCCCAGCGCGTTCTTGATGCCCTCGCCGACGTTCTTGATGCCCTCGCCGACGTTCTTGATGCCCTCGCCGACGTTCTTGATGCCCTCGCCGACGTTCTGCACCGCGTCCTTCACGCCGTCGCCAATCTTGCCCACGTCGACGGAGAAGCCGAACTCCACGCTCGCGCCGATGCCCAGCGCCGCGCCCACGTCGAAGTTGGCGGACAGCTTGCCGTCCTTCAGGCCGACGTTGGCTTCGAACTCCACGCCGATGCCGGCGAAGGCTTCCGCGCCCGCCGTGACGGTCGCGGGGCCAATCTCCTGCGTGACTTCCGCGCTGGCGCGGGCGCCGGCGAAGGCCTCACCGTGCACGGAGGCCGCGGCCTGGCCGTGGAGCGGATCCAGCACCACCTGGCCCGTGGCGGTCGCCTCGGCGCCGACGTTGCCCTCCGCGCCCCACTCGGAGCGGCCCAGCGCGGTGTCCGCGTGGCCTTCCACCGAGCCGCGCACCAGGTCCGCCTTCGCCTCGACGCTGCCCTCGGCGCCAATCTTGCCGTGCAGCGGGTCGATGGAGACGTTGCCCTGCGCCGCCACGTCCGCCGTCAGCGCCTGGCCTTCCACGGTCGTGTGGAAGTTGCTGTTCGCGTCACCGAACGTGTGCTCGCCGGAAGCGGCGGTCCAGTTCTTGTTCCACTCGCCCTGGGCGACGGTCTGGTCGAAGCGGCTGGTCTCCAGCTGCTTCTGGATGTCCGACGTGGTGGAGGGGTTCACTTGGTTGCTGGTGGTGACCCGGTTGCCCTCGACGCCGCGGTTCAGGTTGATCGTCGCCTCGCCCTGCGCCCGGTTCTGCGACTGCGCCTGCACCTCGCGGCGCACGTTGGTGCCGTTCGCCGGGGTGGGGGTCGTGGGGTTCCGGAACACGGGACGGTAGCGGTTGGTCTCGATGGACATGAAGGGCTCCGGGGGCGCTGGGCGCTGGGGGAAGGCGTGTGACTTGTAGGTTTATCGGCTCGGGCCCTGAGAAAGTTTCCGCTCCTCTTTTTTCAGCGCTGATCCGCGCCGGCCCTCTCAGTTCTCGGATCGCTCCGGGGCCAGGATTCCCCAGGGGTCCAGCACCGTCTTCAGCGTCCGCACCAGCTCGGTGGTCGCGTCCGGCACCGGCGGTGACAACTCCTGCGCCTGGAGTCCGGCTCGGGTCAGGAAGTACCCGGCCTGAGCCAGCTCCTGGGTGAGGGCGCGGTAGCAGGCCTGGGCGCGGGCGTCCTCGCCCCGGACGTCGCGATCATAGGCGAGCGCGGTGACGAGGTAGAGGCAGCGCGGGGAGTGGGCGAGGAGGGCCAGGTTGGGCTCCAGGCCGAAGAGGCGGGGGACGCGGTCGGCGATCTCCACGCCGCGCTTCGCGTGGGCGCTGGTGAAGGGCACGGCCACGGAGCACCAGATGAAGCCGCAGCGGTCTCGGTCCGGATCCGGGGCCTCCGGCTGCGGGGTGCGCTTCCTCCAGTAGGTCATGGCGAGGTTCGCCTCCGTGGGGACGCCCTGGAAGGCGCCGTCCAGCGCGGCGGCGAGCCGGCGCTCCAGCAGGGCGCCGATCTCCGCGTCCGGGGCGGAGAGGGCGCCGCTGATGGCCCAGCGTCCGAAGCCCTCGCGGAACTGGTCGCGCGCCCAGTCCGGCAGGGGCGTGCGGCCCACGGAGGCATAGGGGTACTGCTGGGTGACGCTGAAGGCCTTGAGGTCGTTCCAGAAGAAGAAGCTGCCCTTGAGCGTGCCGTCCAGGGCCAGCGCCTGGAGCCGGTCCACCGCGCTCCACAGGTGCGCGTCGTCGTTCACGGCGCAGAAGAACTCGCGCAGATAGGGCTGCTTGCGCGACAGCCAGAACGTCATCCGCGTCACCACGCCCAGCGAGGACTGGCTGAACAGGCCGTCCAGCACGGGGCCCAGGCCCCAGCGGAACACCGGGGCGGCGTGGGCGCCGGGGAAGCGCGCGTGGCCCGTGCGCACCACCTCGCCCGTGGGCAGCACGACCTCCAGGGCGCAGACGTGCTGGAAGATGTCCGCGTTCGGTCCGCGTCCGTCGCCGCGCTCCAGCGCGTTGCCCACGAGGCTCGCGTCCGGGGAGCCGCCGATGGTGGTGATGAACGTGGAGGAGTTCTTCTCGCGCAGCCACGCGTGCGCCTGCCGGAACGTCACGCCGGGCTCCACGGTGAGGTACGCCAGCTGCTCGTCGTGTTCGAGGACGCGGTTCATCCGCCCCAGGTCCAGCAGCACGCTGCCGTCGCCCGAAGGCACGCGCGAGCCGTAGCCCCAGTTGCGACCGCCGCTCACCGGATACACCGGCACGCCGTGCGCCTGCGCGATGCGCAGACACGCCTGGACCTGGACGGTGTCCGCGGGTCGGAGGATGGCGGGGATGCGCTGCGTGGTGGCGAAGGTGGCCGTCTGGGCGGCCTCCAGCGCCTCGGGTTCGAGGATGACGTGCGCTTCGCCGAGCGCCTCCCGCCACGCGGCCAGGGCTGCTTCCAGGACCTCCGCCGGGGTCTTGCCTTCGGTTTCGCTCACGGGGCGCAGTATGCCCGCGCCGCCTGCCCGGGCGCTGGCCACCTGGAAGGGGAGCGGGCGGACGGGCCCGGGGGCGGGAGGGTTGCCCGGCGGACACCGCCGATGGTCGCCCCCTGACGCGTGTTCATCTTCGGCGTGGGGAGGTGTTCATGGTCGGGTTCATCGCGTCGCGGACGGGACGGTGGGTGCGGATTCTGGCGGGCTCGGGCCTGGTGCTGGGCGGCCTGGGCACGGGCTCGCCCCGGGGCGCCATGGTGGCGCTGACGGGGCTGGTGCCGCTCTTGTCCGGGGCCCTGGACCTGTTCCTCCTGGGGCCGCTGTTCGGCCTGCCCGTGCGGGGCGCGGACGTGCGGCGCGCGCTGGGACAGCCGGAGGAGGCGCCGCTGCTCGACCTGGCCCACGACGGCGGGCGCTCCCCCTACGCGCCGCCCAGCACGCTGTTGCACTAGCTAGTGCGTGCTCACCTGGAAGGGGATGTCCAGCGCTCCGAACGGCTCCCCCGTGGTCGCGTCCACCAGCTTCACCTGGAGCGTCACCGCGTCCTCGCGGCGCGCCACGCCCTGGAAGTAGAGGAAGCCCTGCTGCGTGCCGCCGGGCTCCAGGGTGCCCTCCGGCAGCGCGTTGTTGAGCATGTCCTCGGTGGGCAGCGGCTCCTGGTACTGGGGCCAACTGTAGAGGAACGGATCGTAGAACGGGCTGCCCCACGGGCCGTAGTACGGCGGGTAGTAACCCCTTCGGGGGCCATGGACGTAGGAGGACCCCACGCCCACGCCCACGCCCACGCCCACGCTCCAATGGCCCGCGGGGGCGATGACGCCGCTGGGGGCCGTGTCATTGGCGGACATGGCCTTCTGGAGCGACAGGGGCGCCAGCGCCGTGTAGCGGAAGCGCGACTCCTCGCCGATGAGCGAGAAGGCCGCGTACTGGAGCTTGAGCGGCCGCTGGCCCTGGTTCTCCAGCCGGACGTAGACGGGGGTGAGGCGGCGCTCCAGGTCGGACGGGGAGCCGCGCCACGCGGAGCCATCCGCCACCAGCCTCACGCCCTGCTGTTCCGTGATGGCGCCGCCCTTGCCGTTCACCAGGACGCCCGCTTCCGGCGTGGGCCTCAATTTCGTCTCCGCCGCGCAGCCCGCGACCAGCAACAGCGCCGCGGCCCCCAGCCCATGTGCACGCATGATGTGCCTCCTGGGATTCAAGGTAGGGCACGCGGCGTCCACGGGAGGTCACCCGGAAGGCTCCACCCCGGATGCCATCCCTGCGACCGGGCCCTCGCCCCGAGGCCGCGGCGTCTACGGCGTCACGGCTTCGGCGGCGGCCCCGGGCCACGAGGCGGAGGTGATGAAGTCCCAGTCCTGGTGGCGCGCCCAGGTCTCGAAGGTCCGCCAGCCCACGCGCGGGACGCTGTTGCGCAGGGTGAGGATGTCCGCGTGGTAGCCCACCCGGTCCAGCCATTCGTACATGCGCGCCAGGTCCTCGCTCTGCTGCGCCAGCTGGTCCAGCGGCACCTGCTCGTAGTGGATGCGGTGGCCGCTCACCATGGAGAGCAGCGCGGAGGACTGCTGGCCGGTGACCTCGTCGGACGCCACCTCGATGCGCTCGCCGATGAAGCGCTCTGGATCCTCCAGCACGTGCAGCGCGTAGCCCGCGAGGTCGTCCACCGCCACCATCTGCAACCCGCGCGACGCGGGCAGCCCCAGCGTGAGGTGCCCCCGGGCCAGCGCGTCCCGCGTCGGAGGCTGGAGCAGGTTCTCCATGAAGAAGGTGGGCGCCAGGATGGTGAAGGGCATGTCCATGCGCCGCAGGTACAGCTCCACGCGGTGCTTGCTGTCGAAGTGGGGGACGCCGGTGAGCTGATCCGCGCCCGCCACGGAGGAATACACGTAGTGCCGCACGCCGGAGCGCTTCGCCGCGTCCGCCAGGTTCATGCCGTGATGTGTTTCCGTGTCCGGGCCGCCGTTTCCAAAGGGCGTGGCCATGGCATAGACGGCGTCCACGCCCCGGGTGGCCTGCTCCAGCGCGTCCACGTCGTCGAAGTCACCCCGCACCAGCCGTGCCCCCAGCGTCTGGAGCGCGCGGGCCTCGGGCTTGTTCGGGTCGCGCACCAGGGCGACCACCTTGTGGCCCCGGCTCAGGAGCTGGCGGGCCACGGCGCCGCCCTGCTGGCCGGTGGCGCCCGTGACGAGCGCGGTGATGGAGAAATCCACGGACATGGCTTCAGACCTCCGGACGCGGCGTGTCACGAGAAGGTGCGACCGCCCCTTCCTGTTGGCGAGGTCCGGAAGTCGCACGCCCGCCCCCCGGACTCAGGCTCCCGGGGCAGGCAGGCAGGCCCGCGAGGGCAGGCCAGGAAGCAGGCGGGCAGCCACGGCGCGTGGCATCTTCCGGGGAACCCATGAGCAAGCGCGACACGTCATCCCCTTCGGAGCTGGTCTCCGCCGCCCAGGCACTCGACGCGGAGCTGCTGCGCTTCGAGGCCCTGTCAGGGCAGCTCCAGGACGCCCCCCTGACCTCGGAGAAGCACCTGGAGCGGGCGTCGCGCACGCTCAAGGAGCTGGCGGACCTGGACGACGCGCTCCGCCTGCGCGTGGGCGCGCTGGTGCAGGCCATCACCGGCGTGCGCACCCGGCAGCAGACGCAGGCGGACGCCGTCAACACGCGCGCGCAGGAGCTGCAACGGCGCACGGAGGTGTTCAAGGACCTGCTCACCCGCTACGGGGGCCTGGGCCAGAGCGCCGCGGACCTCAACGGGCGCATGCAGCAGTTCTCCGCCCTGCGTCAGCAGGAGTCCCGCACGGCGGAGGAGGATGCCCAGCTCACGGCCGTCTTCACCTCCCTCCAGGAGCGCATGGCGGAGGTCGCGGACGAGGCGGCGACCCTGGCCGGCGCCGCGGACGCGGATCACTTCTCCGACATCGCCCGGCAGGCGGATTCCCTGCGCCAGCAGCTGCTGTCCGCGCGCAACAAGCTGGGCCTGCTGCACCAGAGCCTGTCGTCGAAGCCGGCCTGAGCCCGTCCGGCCTGCTGGCGCTTCAGCTCAGGTACGTGGGCTCGAAGTCGTCCGGGCTTTCGATGGGGCGGCGTCCGGAGAAGCCCGCCTGCAGGTCGTGCCAGTGCGTCACGCTCGGCTCGCCGAAGCGCCAGCACAGGTAGACGGGCTCCTCGCCGCGCCGCGCGTGGAAGTCCACCAGGCCGTCCGCGCCCTTGATCTCCAGCCCCATCTCCTGGAGCGGGCCCAGCTCGCCTCGGATGCGCTCCAGCAGGGACTCGCGCTCCTCACGCTGGGCGCGGGTCTCCTGGGTTTCGGGGGCGGACCCCAGGGCGTCCAGCGCCTCCGCCAGCTTCTGCACGCGCTCCACCCACGGGCGCACACGCCCGAAGGTCAGCGACAGCAACGGCACCAGGCGGTTGGCCTCTTCCACGCTGAAAAAGCGCATCGGGGCGACAGCATGCAGTGTGCGCCCTCCGCTGGCCATCACCATCCCCGAGCGGGTGCGGATGCGTGGACGCAAGGCTTTTTGTGTCGGAAACGTGTCAGCCAGGTCAGGTGGGAGGGTCCTACCCGCGCCGCAGCGACGACAGATGCTCCACCAACCAACGCCAGGCGGACTCCCGCAGGGGAAAGGCGGCCTCGCGCGCGTCGAAGTCGGGGGTGTGTTCGGCGGCGCAGCGCCCGGTGTCGTCGCCGTCCCGGTCCGCGTCGGTGTGGGCCAGGTCCGCGTGCAAGAGGGCGTGGAAGACGAGGAAGTCCACCACGAAGGCGGGCACGTGGGGCTTGTCCAGCGCGGGGTGGAGGCGCACCTCGCGCAGGCGTGCGTCGTAGCCACCCAGGTGGATGGTGCGGCGGGTGCGGCGGCCCGGCTTCCGGGCCCAGCCCACCTCCACCTCCCGCACCCGGCCGTCGAAGTACGTCGCATCCAACCGGGCGTGCACCGCGCGCAGGTCGAAGCACTTGCCCCGGCTGCGCAGCGGGGCTCCGGGCTGGCGCTCCCGGCGCACCTGGTCGTGGTGCGCGTGGCTGAACGCCTCCAGCACGTCGCGCGCGCCCGCGTCACCGGCCACGTACCCGGCGACGGCGCGCACCACCGGCTCCGGTGCGTCCAGGAAGAGGTGGTGCATGCGCAGCCGCACGCCCTCCGGTAGCTTCCGGAAGCTCACCAGCGTGGCGCGGTTGTCGGTGAGGCGCAGGTGCACGGGCAGGCCCAGCAGGGCGGACACGCGCCGGGCCAGCTCCGCCGCCCGGGGCAGCGCGTCCTCGCGCGAGGGCAGCCGGGGGCGTCCGGGCGCCGGTTCCCTTTCGGGCGCCGGCGCGTCGAACATCGCCAGTTGTCCGGGCGGTGGACGCATGCCCTGCAACGTAAGCCCTGGGCGTGCCCGCTGGCCAGGAGGATGCAAGCCCGCTTGTGCCCCGGTGTCGGGCGGCCCACGTCCTCCCGGCGGGGGCGCGTCAGGACTTCAAGGGCACTTCGAAGCAGCCCGCCAGCGACGCGAGCACGGCGAGCAGCTCCACGGGCTCCACGGGCTTGGGCACGTGGCTCTGGAAGCCGGCGCGCAGCACGCGGGTGCGGTCCTCCGAACGGGCGTAGGCGGTGATGGCCACCGCCGGGGTGCGTCCGCCCCTGTCGGCGGGCAGCGCGCGCACGCGTTCGATGAAGCCGTAGCCGTCCGTGCCCGGCATGCCGATGTCGGACACGAGCACGTCCGGCGGCTCCTCCTGGAGCACCTGGAGGCCCTCGGCGGCGGAGCCGGCGGTGAGCACGTGCGCGCCGCTGTCCTCCAAGAGGGTGCGCAGGAGTTCGCGCGCGTCCTCCTCGTCATCCACCACGAGCACGCGCACCCCGTTCAGCTCCGCGGGGCGCACGGACTCCGGGCCCGGGGCGGAGGGCGGCCGGGGCGAGGGGACCATGAGCGGGTCGCGGCGCTGCATGATGGACAGGGGCAGGCGCACGGTGAAGGTGGCGCCCCGGCCTTCGCCCTCGCTGGCGACGGCGACGGTGCCGCCGTGCATCTCCACGATGTGGCGCACGATGGACAGGCCCAGGCCCAGGCCGCCCGTCTTGCGGGTGGTGCCGCTGTCGGCCTGGCGGAAGCGCTCGAAGACGTGGGGCAGGAAGGCCGCGGGGATGCCCTGGCCGGTGTCCTGCACGGTGAGCTCCACGAGGGAGTCCCGGCGCTCCACCAAGAGCCGCACGTGGCCGCCGCGGGGCGTGAACTTCACCGCGTTGGAGAGCAGGTTCCACACCACCTGCTGCAGCCGTTGCAGGTCTCCCATGACGCTGCTGGAGGAGTCCACGGTGGCCTGCACCTGGACGCCTCTCGCGTCGGCGGCGGGGCGCACGGAGTCCAGCGCCTGCTGCACCACGGTGGACAGGTCCACCGGCTCCACGTCCAGCTTGAGCTTGCCGGACATGATGCGGCTGACGTCGAGCAGGTCCTCGATGAGCTGGCCCTGCGCGCGCGCGTTGCGCTCCATGGTCTCCAGTGCGCGCTCGCGGCGGGACTCGGGCAGGTGGCCGGTGCGCAGCAACTGCACCCAGCCGAGGATGGCGGTGAGGGGCGTGCGCAACTCGTGGCTGACGGTGGCGAGGAACTCGTCCTTGAGCTGGTTGGCCTCCTCGGCCTCCTTGCGCGCGGCGCTCTCCCGGGCGAGCAGGGCTTCGCGGTCCACCTCCGCCTGCTTGCGGTCGGAGATGTCGATGATGCTGCCGATGTAGCCCAGGAAGCGCCCTTCGGTGTCGAAGCGGGGCGAGCCGGTGTCCACGGCCCAGCGGTACACGCCGTCCGTGCCCCGCAGCCGGTAGTCCAGCCGGAAGGACCGGTGATGCGCGAGGTTGGCGGAGAGGAAGATGTTCCGGGTGCGCTCCAGGTCATCGGGGTGGATGGCGTCCAGCCAGCCGAGGCCCAGACCCTGGGCCTCCGTCTGGCCGGTGAAGGCGTACCAGCCCCGGTTCATGTAGGTCGTGACGCCGTCCACGTCCGTCACCCAGAGCATGACGGGGGCGTGGTCGGCCATGTTGCGGAAGCGGGCCTCGCTGTCGCGCAGGGCCTCCAGCAGGCGTTCACGCTCCTGGGCCGCGACCTTCTGTTCGGTGATGTCGCGCGCGGCGGCGTAGATGAGGCCCTGCGCGGGCACGGAGCGCGCGGCCCAGGCCAGCCACTTGTAGCGGCCGTCCTTGCAGCGGAAGCGGTTCTCGAAGCGCAGGGTGGGGATGCCCTGGGAGAGCTTGCTCACCTCCCGCCGGGTGGCCTCCCGGTCGTCGGGGTGGACGAGGTCCAGGAAGGGGAAGCGGTACAGCTCCGGCTCGCTCCACCCGAGCACCTGGACGAAGTACGCGTTCACGCGCTTGAAGTACGCGTCGATGCCCGCGATGCAGAACATGTCCGGGGACAACTGGAAGAAGCGCTCGCGCTCCTCTGCCTCCTCGCTCTTGCGCTCGGGGCTGTCGAGTTCAAACTGGGACACGGCCTCGCGCATGGCGGTGTCGATGCGGAGGCTGAGCAGGCGCAGCTGCGACAGGGGGAAGTGGATGTCCTCCTGCTCGATGCGCTCCAGGAGGCAGTCGCGCAGCAGGCCGTACTCGCGGGCGACCAGGGCCGCGCTGAAGCCCAGGCGCTGGCGCTGGCGGCCATGGGCCTCGGAGGCCTTGCGGTGATGAGGGGGCCGGCGGTCGCCGCCTGCCTCCTCCGCTTCGAGCGTGTCGCGAAGCTCGTCGATGAAGGCAGGCAGGGCGTCGAGGATCTGCTCGCGCGTCAGCCGCAGGTTGGCGAACAAGGGGGCCACGCGGGACAGCCAGTCCTCCACGATGGCATCGCGGTCGAACTCCAGCAGGTCCACGAGGGACAGCGATCCACCGCCCTCCGCGGGCGTCCGCCCCTCCGACGAAGGACCCCGCTCCTGTGGATCCGAGGAGGACATGAACGTCTCTAGAGGTGGGAATGTCCGGCGCGCATGGGCAGGGGCGGCACGCCGTGCGCCTCCTGCCTCGCGTGTCCGGTGGTCAGCGGGGCGGCGCTACAGCCCCAGGTACGCGAGCAGCGCGCCCAGGTCCGCGTCGGACAGGGACTCCGCGCTGTAGGGGGGCATGTTGCCGCCCACGCCGAAGAACTGGCCGTGCCGCACCTTCTCGATGACGACCGTCGCGTGCGGGATGCCCGGGAAGAGCCGGTCGTAGTCCTGCGTCACCTCCGGCAGCACCGACGCCAGCTCCGTCAGCCGGCCCTCGCCCGTGTGCGTCGCGCCGTGGCAGTTCTGGCACGCCGCCCGGTACACCACCTCACCGCGCGCGGTGTCCCCCCGGGGCACGTCGCTGATGTCCTTCACCACCGTGAGCGGCAGCGCGGGCGCCTGCGCGTCCGGGCTGATGCGCGACAGGTACTCGTACAGGGCCCGGGAGCGCGGGTCCTCCGGCTCCAGCTTCGTCACCCCGCGCATGAAGTTCACGTAGCAGAAGTTCACCGCGTCCAGCAGGTGCGTCTCGTAGCCGCCCCACCAGCTCGGCCGCGCCGTCACGTTGTGCAGCGAATACCCCGAGTCGATGCGCCCCGCCGGCGTCTCCGGCGTCGTCACGTGACACGTCGCGCACGAGAAGCGGTTGAACGTGCTCTCCGACAGCCGGGCGTCCTGGAACAGCTCCTCCCCGAAGTCCGCCGCCGCCACGGGCTCATCCCCCCCGTCGCAGCCGGACAGCGCGCCCAGCACCAGCGCCATCACGCCCCACCTCATGGCGTCCCCTTCAGCAGACTCACCGAGTCCGGGAAGATGCCCATTCGCGCCGTGGACACCACCGTGCCCTCCGCCACGTCCACCACGTGCAACGTGCCCGGGCCCACGTGGTCGCCTTCGCACACCACCAGCCCGTGGCGCTCATCCGGCGTCAGCATGAACTGGTGCACGTTGAGACAGCCCGCCTGGGACAGCTCCAGCGTGCGCTGCACCGTGGACGTCGCCGGGTCGATGACCGCCACCGCGTCCTCCTGCTGGTAGGGCAGGTACAGCGTCTTCCCGTCCCGCGTGAACGCGCCGAACATGGGCGACCCGCGCAGGTACACCGTGCGCTCCGGGTTCATCGCGCGCGTGCCCGGCTCCAGCACCTGCACCTGACGGCTGGCCAGCGAGCTGACCCACACGTCCCCTGTCGTGGGCGACACCGTGAGCGCGTACGGCTGGTGACGCGGATTCGTGGCGGTGCCCGCCCCGGGCGCCACCTTCACCCGCGTCACCGGCATCCCTTCCGTCGCCAGGTCCACCAGCGCGACCTCATCCGACCAGCACGCCACGTAGGCCGTGCGCTCATCCGCCGACAGGCGCACCGCGTGCGGCGCCGGGCACACCTTCACCCGCGCCTTCACCGCCATCGTCTCCGCGTCGAGGATGGCCAACCGCGCCACCATCTCCTCTTCCGTGCCGCCCTGCCGCGCGACGTCCGCGATGCGCAGCAGGTCGAAGTGCGTCTGGTACAGCGTGCGCCCGTCCGCGCTGACGATGACGTCGCCCGGGTTGCGGTCCACGCGCGCGGAGGCCACCAGCCGGTTGTCCTTCGCGCTCAGCTTCAGGCAGTACCCATCCGCCGTGCCGGTGCCATGCGCACCGTGCGGACCGGAACCCCCACCGGGCACGTAGTTGGAGATGCCCACGTAGTAGTAGTCCCCCATGGGAGACACCGCCGTGTGGTGCGGCCCTTCCAATTCCACCGGGTTGAGCCCCACCGGCACGCGCGCCAACTCACCCCAGTCCGCCGAGCCCTTCGCCGGCTGGCTGCGAGACATGTCCGGGCAACGCCTGATTCAAGACGTTGGCATCGTCCGGATGGAAGGCATTGGGACTACGTACGCATGCGCACGCGCGTCTCGTGCACCGTGTC
>NZ_RAWD01000207.1:0-17699 GCF_003612065.1 Corallococcus sp. CA047B | reverse complement strand
GTGCACCACGCGGTGCTGCTGGGGCCGGATGGGGCGGTGCGCGCGAGCAATTGGGCCGATGCGGGGAACGGCTCATGGCTGGGGACGTTGAGGGGGAAATGCGCGGTGGGGGGCGCGCTCTTCTGTGCCACGGACGCGGGGCTGACGCGCGTGGAGGCGCGGCAGGGCCAGCTGGAGGCCGTGCGCGAGTTCCCGGACGCGGAGCCGTTCGTGGACGCAGGGTGCCAGTTGCTGCTGTCGCGAGAGGGATTGACGGTGGTGGGGGCGCAGGCCCTCACCGTGTTGCGGATGACGTGAAACACGCAAGGGGGATGGACATGAAGAAGACGACCGCGAAGGAATTGCCGCTGCCCGGGTTCTACAATGCCAGCCATGCGGCGGAGTACGGCTACGGCCCCAACGCCGGCAGGTTGCAGCAGGAGGCCGGCACGTGGAAGGTGGCGCAGGGCGTGAAGGTGTCTGCGACGGACACGTTCAACCTGCACCTGCTGCTCATCGACGTGCAGAAGGACTTCTGCTTCCCGGACGGCTCGCTATACGTCGCGGGGCGGAGCGGGCGGGGGGCCATCGACGACAACCGCCGCATCGCGGAGTTCATCTACCGGAACCTGGGGACGCTGACGAACGTCACCGCGACGCTGGACACGCACTTCGCCTACCAGATCTTCTTCCCGTCCTTCTGGGTGGACCAGGACGACCAGCCGCTGCAGCCGTACAGGGAAGTGACGCGCGAGCAGATTGAGCGCGGCCAGGCGCGGCCGAATCCCGCGGTGGCGAAGTGGCTGTGCGGCGGCAACTACCCGTGGCTGCTCAAGCAGGTGAAGTACTACTGCGAGGAGCTGGAGCGGGCGGGCAAGTACACGCTCTACCTGTGGCCGCCACACTGCCTGCTGGGCAGCGACGGGCACGCCCTGGCGGGCGTGGTGCAGGAGGCCCGGCTGTTCCACTCGTTCGCGCGCGGCGTGCAGTCGTGGGCGGAGGTGAAGGGCGGCAACCCGCTGACGGAGAACTACTCGGTGCTGCGGCCGGAGGTGCTGATGCGGCATGACGGCCAGCCGCTCGCGCAGCGCAACACGCAGTTCCTGAAGACGCTGCTCACGTCGGACGCGGTGGTGATTGGCGGACAGGCCGCCAGCCACTGCGTGAAGAGCTCCATCGACGACCTGCTGGGGGAGATTGTCGCGCAGGACGCCGCGCTGGCCCGGAAGGTGTACCTGCTGACGGACTGCATGTCGTCGGTGACGGTGCCGGACGGCAAGGGCGGCTTCGCGGCGGACTTCACGCCGCAAGCGGACGCGGCGCTCAAGCGCTTCGCGGACGCGGGCATGCACCTGGTGAAGTCCACGGACCCGTTGGCGAGCTGGCCCGACCTGCACCTGGCGTGACGTCTGTCATTCAAGACCGAAAGGAGACACGGACATGAGCAAGGCGAACGGTGGTGGGGTCCAGAAGCTCTTCGAGGATGCGCACGCGGAAGGGGTGCTGAGCCCCGCGGGCCTGCAGGCGCTGACGGTGGTGGACCTGGGGGCCCAGATTCAAGCGGGCCTGGGCGTGCACGTGGACGACGTGCAGGCGAGCGAGGTCGTGCTGGTGACGGTGATGCCGGATGACTCGGGGAGCATCTCGCACGCCGGGCACACGAAGACGGTGTGCGACGGGCACAACCTGGTGCTGGACGCGCTGCTGGCGAGCCAGCAGAAGGACGGCGTGCTGTTCCACACGCGCTACCTGAACGGGCATGTACTCAACCCCTTCCGGCCGCTGGAGGACGTGGTGCGGATGCACTCCGGCAACTACGCGGCGGACATGGGCACGCCGCTGTATGACAACGCGGTGGTGCTGCTGGGCACGGTGCTGGCCAAGGCGCAGGAATTCAGCGGAAACGGGGTGCCGGTGCGCACGGTGACGCTGTTGATTACCGACGGCGCGGACCAGGGCTCGCAGAAGGCGCGGGCGAAGGACGTGGCGGCGCTTGTGAAGGACCTGCACCGGGTGGAGAACCACATCGTGGCGGCGATGGGCATCGACGACGGCGCGACGGATTTCCGCAAGGTGTTCCAGAGCATGGGCATCGCGGACCGGTGGATCCTCACGCCGGGGCAGAGCGCACAGGAGATCCGCGCCGCGTTCCAGGTGTTCAGCCAATCCGCGGTGCGCGTCAGCCAGGGTGCGGCAAGCTTCAGCCGCACGGCGCTGGGCGGGTTTGGACGCTAACAGCCTCTAACAAATGTCAGGATAGAGGCGTCTTAGGAGCATGACGCAGCAGCCGAGAACGAGGAAGCCGAAGTGGACGTCGTCCCTGCGCTCGTCGCGGACGCGAAGCCGGCGCAGCTGGTTCTTCCAGGCCAGCGTGCGCTCCACCACCCAGCGGTAGCGTCCCAGCCGTTCCTTGGACTCCACGCCTGGGCGGGCGATGCGCGGAGCAATGCCGCGCAGGCGCAATCCGAGTCGGTTCTTCCTGGAGGCATAGGCTTTGTCGCCGTGGACCTTCGCAGGGCGGAAGCGTCGCTGACCCGAAGGCATCCTCACCGCGGGGACGGAATCGACGAGGGGGAAGAGTTCGTGCGTGTCGTGGACGTTGGCCGCCGTCACTGACTCGGTGAGAGGCAGCCCATGGGCCTCTACGAGAAGATGATGCTTGCTACCCGCCTTCGCTCTATCCGTCGGGCTTGGGCCCGTGAGGGCCCCCTTTTTGACGCCCGCACGGACGAGGAGTCGATGGAGGCGCGGGAGAAGTCCACCTTGCCTCGCAGCCCCAGCTCATCCAGCAGCCGCGCCTGGAGCTGTTCCCACACGCCGGCCTGGGTCCACTCCTCCAACCTGCGCCAGGCTGTCATGCCCGACAGGCCGAACTGCTTGCGAGGCAGCATCTCCCAGGGGATGCCGCTCCTGAGCACGAAGACAATGGCCTCCAGCGCCGCCCGGTCGTCCGCCCGAGGGCGGCCCAGCTTCTTCTTCGGCCGAGGCGGAGGCAGCAGGGGCACCACGCGCTGCCAGAAGGCGTCGGGGACGAGTTCACGGGCCATGTCCCTCAAGCTGAGGATGCCCCTTGCTGACGGCCAGTCCAGTCCTGACTTTCGTTAGGTGCTGTAAGCGAGGAAGTCACCCTGCTGCTAACATCTACAGCCCAGGCAGGAAGGGGGGAACTTCTGTGCATCCAGGTGCCAACTCTTGAATGGCGTTGTCGTCATAGGTCTTGGCCTGGCGAGCAGCCTGGATGACGTGGTCACCGCATGCGCCGCGGCCCGGGCCGGCATCAACCGTGCCCGGGAGATTCCGGCTTTCGGGGCCATCGACGATGACGTCATTGAGTTCGTTCCGATTGCGGGTCATGAGTGCCACCCCCTGACGGACGGGTTCCAGGGGGATGCCCGACTGATTCGTTTGGGGACCGCCGCTCTCAGGAATCTGCTCGCGTACTCTGGGCTCCAGTCAGACGACCTCTCGCGAACGGCTTTCTTCCTCAATGTGGGAAGCTCCTTCCTCTCAAGCGTTGGAGAGCCCTCCGAAGGGGCGTCCATCGAGCGCGTCTCATCTGCGTCCCTGGTTGATGCACTCTGCCAGTTCGGCGCCCTGCCCATCCCCAAGGAACTTCGCTTCGTCCTGCGGGGAGACCATCACGGTGTCGCAACAGCAGTGCACGAGGCTTGCGAGCTACTGAGGCGGCGCGTCGTGGAGCGCTGCCTCATCGGAGGCGTTGATTCGTTTCTTGAGCGGAAGACGCTCGAAATGCTGACCCGCTTGCGGTTGCTCAAGACGGTTGGAAACCCGGTGGGGTTCATGCCAGGGGAGGCTGCGGCATTCTTCTTTCTGGAAAGGGCGGTCCCTGCCCGCCAGCGTGGCGCACGCATCGAAGCGGAGCTGGTGGCCACCTCCGCGGCCACCGAGGAGACTCACCGCTTTTCGGGCCCCTCCCATGGAAGCGGTCTTGCCGCCGCGATGGGGAACGTCTTGGAGGCCGTCCGCAAAAAGCAATCCGGGCCTGCGCTGGTCATCCACAATCTCAATGGGGACCCCTGGCGTGCGATGGAGTGGGGCACGGCTCTCGTCCGGTTGGCTGGCGTGGAGCTGCTGCGAGAACCTCGCGCATGGTTTCCTCCTGCGTCGTTTGGTGAAACCGGTGCCGCGACGGGTCCGCTCGCGGTGTGCATGGCCGTGCGCGCGTTCGCACGGCGTTATGCGGGCTCGCCCTACGCACTCATTGGCATGTCATCCTACGCAGGAACCAAAGGAGCACTGGTGTTGCGCGCTCCAACACGGGACGTATCCCAGGTTGGATAGGAACCTCGACAGCAGGGGGAGTCATGGCTCAGTCAGCGGAACACATCACGCAGATGACGAAGAATGACCTCCATGACAAGGGGGCATGCATTCTCCGCCATGAGTCGGCCAGGAAGAGCAGTCCGTGCGACTACCAATGGAATGGATATCAGCTCAGCAGGACGGCGGCACGCTCAGGCATGTACAACAAGCCGCTCCGCCGCTCTTGGATCGACCGTGACAAGGCGGATCGTGAGATCTTCGACGCCGCGACGCGGAAGGAGAGGCGCTCGGGAGAGACGTCCGGCGAGCTCGGCCTGCGGCTGCGCGACTTCATCAAGAAATACCGGCACAGCGTCCGTTACACCAGCCGGGTCCTGGACCGCGACCCGAAGGCATGGTTCATCGGCGAGCCCACGCACCCGAAGAACTTCGTGCCCAAGGCGCACGACCCTGAAGGGGGAATGCACCGGCCCTACTACCACAACTGGCACCACATGATTCCGAACGGGGCCATCAACGAATACATCGGTGGTGGGCCGGACGGCGCGAAGCGCTTGTTTTTGTTGATGACGTCGCTCTACAACATGAACTGCGGCCAGAACATCGTTCTGCTCCCCAAGGAGAGCTTCGTGGGGCGGGTGCTGGGGCTGCCCATTCATTGTCCCTACGGTCAGATGAGCCATCCCACGTACTCGCAAACGTGTGAGAAGCATCTGCGCCGGATCGCGGCTCAACTGAAAAAGGTGCTTGCATCGGGTAACCCGCACAAACTCAATGACGAGAACGTCACCCAGATCAAGAAGGCGATGAACCTCTTGTCCGACAAGCTCCTTGCTGCCCTCAAGGCGATGCCACCCGGGGTCTCGTTGGACGAACTGGAGTCCATCTAGACTCATTGAGGATTCGAGATGCCGAGCTTCAACTTCCATATCGTTACAACCCCCTACGATCCCAGATTCTGCAGCATCAAACGGACGCCGGAAACCATCCTCAAGGACTGGCGATTGCTGGAAGGCGTTCCGTTCGGACCTGACTTCCCTGCGACTTCGCGCTTTGAAATGGACAAGCGCGCGGGGGAGATGGCTCCTGATCTGCTTCCGAATATCCTGTCGCTGCTGATGATCTCCCCCCGAGTCCGCACCTTGTTCGAGGCGGAACGGGTCTCGGATGTCGAGTACCTTCCTTTCGAACTGGCGAACAAGAGGGGCTCCGTGGTCAGCCGGGACTACGCCGTGGCCAATCTGATTGGCAGCGTGGATTGTCTGGACGCCGCACGATCGAAGTTCGACGAAGATCCGCTTGAGCCTGGAGGCATTGCCAATCTGTATAGGCTCAATCTCCACCTCGACAGGATCCCCGCGGACAAGAAGCTGTTCCGCCTGAAACAGATGATGCACGAATTCATCATCCGCTCGGACCTCTTGCAATTGCTCCGAGAGCAAGGGGTGACAGGGCTGGCGACGCTCGACCTCGACACGGAAATCATCCTCTAACGGGCCATCGGGCTTTCATGAAGACAGATCTCGACATCACTGTTGATAATCTCGCATTCGAAATCGCCCAGGGGCTCCCTCGCGCGGTCGGCAGATTGGCGCAGGGACAGCTCGACGGTGCTGCGTTCCTGAAAATCTGCCTGGACCACCGCCGACTGGCCATCGCGCACCTGCTGGGCACTCTGGACGTGCAGGCGTATTCCCAGCACCTTCAACAGAGCGCCAGGGCCTATGCGTTCATGCTCAGGCACGCCCGGGCGGGTGTGGCCGTGGACCCGTACTACCTTTGCCGGAGCAGGGCAGATCCGTTCTGGGACGCGCTTGCGGCGGGCGACTTCCCACTGGCCGCGGAGATTGCCACGCTCCTCCCTGCGCGGCCCCATCCCGGAATGGAAGACCCCATCCTCTTCCTGTATTTCGACGTCATCATGTCCCTGGCGCGGGGCGATGACACGCAGCAGCAGCAGGAGAAGCTCCGTGCGTTGGATGCGGAAAAGGACCCGACGCTGTCGTTCCGCTACGACGCCAGTTCGGCACTCATCCATGAGGACGATGCAGGGTTGGCACTTGCCCTCGAAGGCATGGGCGGCGAGCACGCTGCCTGGTTCGCGGAGCTGCGCGAGTTGGATTCGATTGCACCGGAAGACGCGCAGACCCAGACCTTTGTCTTCGTCGAGGGCCTGGCGCTGGCCCGACTGGCTTCCCATCTGGGCATGGGAGACGTCTTGCCTCAGCGCTTCATGCCAGACGTCGCCCTGTCGGCGCCCCTCGCCTCCTTCGACGATCCGTGGCGGACGTTGGGGGCTTGAGCCCTCTCCGCAGGAGTGCGACAACTCGCAATCCTAGCACGACTGGAAGGCATTGGACTTCAGGAAGACCTCGGCGGCTCCGGTGAGGCCCCAGGCGCGGGCCTCTCGTTGGTGGAAGGCGGTGAGCGTGGGCGCCAGTCCCTCCTCGCCGCCGAACTGGAAGCCCAGTTGGCTGCTGTAGCAGGCGCAGCCCTCCAGCTTCCGGGACAGGTGCTTCGTGATGTCCACGGCCAGGGGTTGCAGGCCTTGGGGCAGGGTCGCGTCCGGCAATGCGTCCGGTTGTCGCACGGCGTAGGGCGTGTCCCGGTAATAGAGGATCCGGTTCCCCGGGATGCCCAGACCCTGCACCGCGCGCACCACCTGCACGTGGTCCACGTGGCCTCCCAGCGCCTGGGGCACGAAGACGCGGTCCGGCTTCAGCTCCCACAGCACCGGCCGCAGACACCCCCGCACCCAGGCCCCGACGACGTCGCTGGCTCGCGGCGGCTGGAACAACTCCGCGGGGCTCGCGTAGCCCCGGTGGGGCGCCTCCTCCAGGTCGCCCCACACCGACACGTCCACGCCCAGACGCTTCACGAAGGCCCGGTCCTCCTCGCGTCGCAGGGCCATGTAGTCCACCTCCGGCCCCAGGCCCTTCGACGTCTGGCATTGGAGCGCGAAGCCCTTCGGCTCCGGAACCGAACGGGTGAAGACGGTGACGAGCGCCACCGTCCACCCCTTCTGTTTCAACGCCGCCAGCGTGCCCCCGCAGGAGAAGGCCACGTCATCCAGGTGCGGCGAGATGAACAGGGCCGTGCTCATAGGAGGTGCGGCGAGGCCCGGAAGCGACACGTCGGGTCCGCGCTCTCCTGCGTCGTCGCCGGGTCATACAGGTTCGTCCACTGCGTGTCCGGCCGCGTGCCCGTCAGCTCCGTGTAGATGCCTTGAATCCTGCGTCCCACGGCCCGCCACGAGTACAGCTTGCGCACCTCCTCCAGCGCCGTGGTCGCCAGGCGCTTGCGCAGCGGTGCGTCGTCCAGCAGGCAGGCGATGGCGTTCGCCAGCGCGTCGCTGTCCTTGGGCGGCACCAGCAGCGCGTCCCGCCCGTCCTCCAGGCAGTCCACCACCCCCACCGCCTGGGTGGACACGATGGGCAGCCCGGAGGCCATCGCCTCCAGCAGCGTGTTGGAGAACCCTTCTGAATATGTGGGCGACACGAAGAGGTCCCCGCTCCGGTACAGGTCCGGCGCCTCCGCGTAGCTGGACGCGCCCACCATCTCCACCGTGTCCCGCAGCCCCTCCGCCGCCACCTTCGCCCGCACCGCCTCCACGTCCGGTCCAATCCCAGACACGCGCAGCTTCAGCCGGCGCCCCTCCGCCACCAGCCGCTTCACCGCGTCCAGCAGCTCCATCACGCCTTTCCTCGCGTCCACCCGGCCGTGGTACAGCAGCACCGGCACCTCCCCGAGCTCCCCGAGCGCCCGCCCGTTCCTGGGATGGAAGCGCTGGGTGTCCGTGGCGCCCGGCACGATGGTGAACCGGTTCAGCGGCGTGCCGTGGTGCCCGTGCACCTCCTCCGCGAAGGACCGGCTGCCAATCAGCACCGCCCCGGAGTGGCCCAGCACCGCGAGCATCGCCTGCTTGTGCGTGTCACAGCACGTCCCCACCCAGTGCCCGTCCCCGCCCTGGATGGACACCACGTTGGGCAGGCCCAGCCGCCGCGCCGCCTCCAGCGCCGCGAGGCCACAGGGATAGCCATACTGCGCGTGGATGATGTCGAAGGGCCGGCGCCGGTGCTCGCGAATCACCGTGTCCACCAGGTCCTCCACGTCCTGCTCGAAGCTCGCGGGCTGGCCGTGGTTGATGCGCTGCTCGCCCCGGGACTCACACCCCAGCACGTGCGCGCCTGGAATCCCCGGCGGTGGCCCGCCCCCGTACACCGCCATGCCCGCCGGGTCGTTGCGGTACTGGCTCACCATGGTCACGTCATGCCCGCACGCCACCAGTTCCCGCACCAGGTTGAGCGCATAGACACTCATCCCGGAGATCGCCGGGAAGAAGCGCCGGGAGATGAAGCAGATCCGCAGCCGGTTCAGTTCGTTCACGCCGCCACCTCCGCGCCCGTCGGCAGGCGCGCCCGCAACCACGCCAACGCGCCGGGCACCATCTCGTGCGCCCGGTGCGCATCCCTGGACAGCTCCACGCAGATGAGCCGGTCGTACCCCACGCGCATCAGCTCGCGCAGGACGGACGGCACGTCCACGTCCCCCTCACCGAACGGCAGGTGCTCATGCACGCCGCGCTTCATGTCCTCCAGCGCCACCGTTCCCAGCACCGGCGCGAACTCGCGCACCGCCTCCGCCGGCGTCCGCTCCTGCGTCACCAGCAGGTGTCCCACGTCCAGCGCCAGCCGCACCGGCGCCGCTCCCTTCGCCGCCACGCTCACCTGCAACTGGCGCCACGCGTCCACCGTCTCCACCAACATCCCCGGCTCCGGCTCCACCGCCAGCACCACCCCGCGTAAGGCCGCGTGGTCCGCCAGCCGGGCCACCCCCTCCACCAACCATGGCCACGCCAGCTCCTGCGTCACCCCCGGACGGGGCACCCCCGCCCAGAACGACACCGCCTCCCCCCGGCACGTCGCGCACACGTCCACCGCGCGCTTGAGGAACTCCAGCCTGCGCTCGCGTCCTTGCGCGTCCGGGGTGATGAGCGTGGGTTCGTGCTTGCTGCGCGGATCCAGGAGGAAGCGCGCCCCCGTCTCCACCACCAGGCCCAGGCCCAGCCTCTCCAGCAGCGCGGCCAGCTGCTCCGTGCGCCGCTCGAAGTCCGGGGCGAACGGGTCGAAGTGATGGTGGTCCAGCGTCAGCGCCACGCCGTCGTAGCCGCTGTCCGCGATGAGCCGCAGCGCGTCCTCGAAGCGGTGGTTGGACACGCCATTGGTGTTGTAGGCGAAGCGCGGTGCCATGGTCATTGCCCCCCGAAGCGGCGGCTGGAGAGCAGCGCGGCCACCGCGTGCGCGGTCGGCTCGCGATAGAGCGGATACAGCCCGCCCACGCGCGCCTCCGCCAGTTTCACGTTGAGCCAGGCGGGCCCGCCCAGCCGCTCCTCGGCCTCCGGCGTCAGGCGCACCGGCTGTGCTCCCGGTGGCGGCGCCCCCATGCCCACCAGCGGGTCGCGCCGCTCCAACAGCCGCATCAGGTTGCGCTCGCCCAGCCGGGCGTAGGTCATCGTCTCCACCTCCAGCCCGGGCACCAGCGCCCTCACCACGTGCACCGGATGCCCTGGCGGAGACATGTCCGCGACCAGGATGTCGAAGCCCGCCGCGTGGAGCTGACGCACCACGTGCTCACAGCGCAGCGACGGGTCCTCCACCACCGGCACCCGGGGCAGCTCCTCGAAGCGCACCGTGCGCCGGTTCGTCAGGGTGCACGCCGTCAATTCGCGCAGCGCCGCGGATGACATCCGCGCCCACTCCAGCATGCCGCGCATCGCCCGCGGCTCCTCCATGTCTGGGTTCACCTGGGGCAGGATGCGCTCCATGTATTGCTTGGGGGCGACGCGGCCCACCTCGCTCAACGGGCCGTGCGAGAAGGCCAGCCGCGCCCGGGAGCAGGCGTACTCCAGCAGCGCCTTGCGCAGCGCCCGGTCCCGGTCCGGGTCCGCCGCCTCGCCGCACGCGGTCACCATCAGGGGCTGGTCCCCCACGGACAGGTCGCGGCCCAAGACGTACACATTCACGAGGCCGAAGTCCGTGCTCGCCAGCTTCACCATCACCTCCACGCCCGCGCGCTCATAGCGCTCCAGCAGGGCGCTCGCATCCGAGGTCAGCTCCGCGCCCTTCAGGTCCAGCACCACGCCCTGGTCCATGGCGCGGGACTGGAGCCCGTTGCCATCGCGTTGCAACAGCTCCAGCAGGCCGTGCGCCAGGGCCTGCTGCCGCGTGAGCCCCGCGCCCTGGCCGTGGGTGATGGGCCTGATGAGGGGGGACCTGCCCTGCAACTGCCCGGGATGGATGGCGACGAACTCCTCCGGCACCAGCACCCGTTCGCCCGTGGAGAGCCGCTTCACCTCCACCCAGACGAGCGGCATGTCCGGGCGGTAGGGACTGCCCGCGGGCAGGCCCAGCGTGAGCGGGTCGGCCACCGCCGTGGGTCCCCGTGCGCGCACCAGGGTCGCGTAGCTGCCGTGCACCCGGGGCATCCGCTTCATCGCGAGCTCGGCGAAGGTGTCCTCCGCAAGCTTGCCCAGGGCTCCGACGCGGGCCTCGTCCTCGGTGTTGCCATGGCCGTTGCCCTGCGTCACGCCGTGGGGCCCATCATCCATCCGCAGGCTGGAGAGGGTCACCGGCACGCCCAGGCGGTCGAGGGCGTCGATGCGGAACAGGTGCAGCTCGCCCGCGGGCAGGGCGTGGAAATAGGCATCCAGGGCTTGGGCAAGGCTCATGAACGGGTTCTCCAAAGGCAACACACGCGAGGGCGAAGCGGGGCACGGCAGCACGGGCTGCGCGGTTCAATCCCCGCCGAAGCGACGGCTCGCGAGCAGCGCGGCGACGGCGTGGCGGTCCGGCTCCCGGTAGAGCGGATACAGACGTCCCAAGCGCGCTCCGGCCAGTCGCACGTTGAACCAGGCGGATCCGCCCAGTCGCTCCTCGGCCTCCGGCGTCAGCCGTACCGGCTGCGCTCCCGGCGGCGGGGCGCCCAGCCCCACCAGCGGGTCGCGCCGCTCCAGCAGCCGCGCCACGTTGCGCTCACCCAGTCGGGAGTAGGTCATCGTCTCCACCTCCAACCCGGGCACCAGCACCTTCACCACATGGACCGCGTGTCCGGCCGGGGACATGTCCGCGACCAGGATGTCGAAGCCCGCCGCCTGGAGCTGGCGCACCACGTGGTCGCACCTGAGCGACGGGTCCTCCGCCGCTGGCGCGCGGGGCAGGTCATCGAAGCGCACCTTGCGCCGGATCATCAGGGTGCACGCCGTCAGCTCGCGCAGCTCCGCGGCGGGCATCCGCGCCCACTCCGCCATGCCGTGCAGCGCGCGCGGCTCCTCCGCGTCCAGGTCCACCAGGGGGACGAAGCGCTCCAGGTATTCTTCCGTCGCGATGCGGGCCACCTCGCTCAGCGGCCCGTGCGCGAACGCCTTGCGCGCTCGCGAGCCGGCGTACTCCAGCAGCGCCTTGCGCAGCGCCCGGTCCCGGTCCGGATCCGCCGCCTCGCCGCACGCGGTCACCATCAGCGGATGGTCGTCCACGGACAGGTCGCGGCCCACGACGTACACGTTCACGATGCCGAAGTCCGTGCTCGCAAGCTTCGCCATCACCTCCACGCCCGCGCGCTCATAGCGCTTCAGGAGGGCTCGCACGTCCGGTGACAGCTCCGCGCCCTCCAGGTCCAGCACCACACCCTGGTCCATGGCGCGGTACTGGAGCCCGTTGCCATCGCGTTGCAGCAGCTCCAGCAGGCCATGCGCCAGCGCCTGGTGCCGTGTCAGCCCCGCGCCCTGGCCGTTGGTGATGGGCGTGATGAGGGGGGACTTCCCCTGGAGCTGCCCGGGGTGGATGGCGACGAACTCCTCCGGCACCAGCACCTTCTCCCCCGTGGAGAGCCTTTGCGCCTCCACCCAGACGAGCGGCATGTCGGGCCGGTACGGACTGCCCGCCGGCAGCCCCAGCGTGAGCGGGTCGGCCACCGCCGTGGGCCCCCGGTCGCGCACCAGGGCCGCGTAGCTGCCGTGCACGCGGGGCATCTTTTTCAGCGCCTGCTCGGCGAAGGTCTCCTCCACCAGCTCGCCCAGCGCGCCCACGTGCGCGTCTTCCTCCGTGACCCCGTAGCTGCTGCAATGCGACACCGCGCCGGGCGCGCTGCCCATCCGCAGGCTCGAGGAGACCACCGGGATGCCCAGCCGGTCGATGGGGTCGATGCGGAACGTCTGCAGCGCGCCCGTGGACACGGCGCGGAAATAGGCATCCAGGGCCTGGGAAACGCTCATGACAATTCCTCCAATGAAAGGGGACGGGTGTGCGGCATGCCTTCGAGCAGCCGGTCGAACAGCGCGAGCGCGTGCTCGCGGGTGACGCCCCGGGCGAACTCGAAGGTCGTGAAGACGTTCTCGAACGGGAGCTGCTTGAGCACCGCGCGGTAGCGGCGCAGCTCTCCGTGGCTCAGCGGAATCGCGTAGTGGAAGCCCTTGTGACACGACAGCGCCGTGGGCTTGCCGCGCGCGTCCAGGTCCACCTTCAGCGCGTCCCCGCAGAACAGGGAGCGGGTGCGCGCGTCGTACATCACCGTCTGGCCCTCGTAGTGGCCGCCCACGCAGTGCAGCGTCAGGTCCGGCGCCAGTTCGTGCTCGTCATCCACCGGCCAGCGCACCTGGAAGGCCTTGGTGTACGGCACCGCGTCCTTGTGCAGCACGAGCAGCGGATCGAAGTGCTCCTGCAACTGCCACAGCGCCCCGAAGCCGTGCGGGTGCGACGCGGACAGCACCCGGATGCCGCCCATCACCTCCAGGTATTCCAGCGCCGGCTTCGAGTACCAGGGCGCGCCCTCGAACGCGATGTTGCCTTCGGGCCGGTGCAGCAGCCACCCGGTGGAGCCCAGGCCGAAGGACGGCTCGCAGGTGAAGCCCCAGATGCCGGGAAGCGTCTGCTCCCAGCGCGTGGACAGCCGCTCCGACACCTGGCCCGCCGTCTGGAAGTTCCAGCCGTCGCGCGGCAGGGCGTTGCGCACGTCCAGGCAGGTGGGACAGCCCGTGGGCGGTTCGTGGGCGAAGCCCGGCTGCCACGTGCCGCAGTGGGTGCAGGCGTAGCGGGTCAGTGACATGGCGGGAACGCCCTTCCGGAGTGCGTCGCCTGGCCGAGCAGGCCCACGAGGCGCACGTCGCGCTCGGGTGGGAACGGCTGCGGCCGGCCCTCCAGCACGCACGTGGTGAAGGACTCCACCTGATGGAGGAAGGGACTGCGGTCCTCCTCCGGCGACAGGTGGACCCAGGTCTCCTCGCCCGTCTTCGCGTCGGTGAGCGACAGCGAGCCGCCGGGCGTCTGGCCCATCGTCTTGTACGCCAGCGCCCGCGCCTTCGTGCCGATGAGCTCCAGCGTGCGCCGGGGGTACGCGTCCGGGCAGTTGTAGGCCACCTGCAACAGCCCCAGCGTACCGCTCTTGAACTGCCCCATCAGCACCGCGCCGTCGTCCACCGCGTAGTCGTGCACGCGCCGCTGCACCATGGCGGTGAGCGACTGCCATTCATCCCCCAGCAGCACCTCCAGCAGGTCCAGCCCGTGCGGCGCCAGGTCGATCATCGCGCCGCCGCCGGCCTGCTCCGGGTCGATGCGCCAGTTGCCCGGGGTCCAGTCCGCGGGCAGCCAGCAGGCGTAGTGGATGCGCGCCTGGGTGATGGTGCCCAGCACGCCCTCCTTCACCAGCGTGCGCAGCTTGCGGTGCGCCGCGTGGTGGCGCTGGTCGAACGCGGTGGCGTAGTGCACGCCCGCGCGCTGACACGCCGCCACCATGCGCAGCCCGTCCTGCGCCGTGACGGCCATGGGCTTCTCGCACAGCACGTGCTTGCCGGCCGCCGCGCACGCCTCCGTCATCGCCGCGTGCAGGTGGTTGGGCGTGGCGATGTAGACCGCGTCCACGGCCTTGTCCTCCAACACCGAGGACAGCTGGGTGTACCGGGCGGCGTCGTCCGCCTGCGGGCGCATCAGCGCCTCCGCGTCCGAATCACACAGCGCGACCAGCCGCGTGTTGCGCGCCCCCTGGAGCGCGGGGATGACGTAGTCCCGGGCCACCCAGCCACAACCCACCACGGCCCAGCCCAGCTTTCGAGCCTCCGGCTTCGCATTGAACATGGTCACCACCTCTCCGGAAGGTCGAGCAGCCAGCGGCGGCGCAGCAGGACGGGGCGCTCGTCCGGCATCGCGCCCCGGGTGGCCCGCGTGAAGAAGGCCGTGTCGTCGGCGCTGTCGCCGCGCAGGTAGTGGGCGTTGGCGTACTCCAGGGCCAGCCCCGGCGTGGGCCAGGCGGGAGACAGCAGGCCGTCCCGGGTCGTCAGCAGCGGGTTGGGGCGCAGCCGCACGTCGGGCGCGGGCGCTCCGAAGTCGATGGCGCGACGGGCCGGGTCCGCGGGCCACGCGAAGCAGAGGGCCTCCGCGTGCCGCAGCTCCTCCGGCGTGGCGGCGGGGACGGGGCGCTGCTCCAGGAAGCCGGTGACGAACGCGGCGTCGTCGTAGCAGGCGGCCTGGGGCAGCAGCCGCGCGTACTCCTCCGGACTCAGCGGCGTGCCGCCCACGCCCCGCTGATCCACCCGCCGGTTGTGGGCGTGGCCCACCAGCACCCGGCCGGTGTCCCCGGCCACGCGCCGCATCTCCAGCAGCACCCCTTCCTTGTCCGGCAGGAAATAGAAGGCGTCGTGGCACAGCACGGTGGCCCCCTCCACGCACGACAGGGGCAGGCCCGACGCGGCGACGTCCACGCAGACGAGCAGGGCGTCCGGCACGATGAAGTGGCGGGCGAGCCACAGCCTGGCGAACACCACGTCCAGGCCCACGCCGGGCGTGCCCCGGAGCGTCACCTCGCGCAGCACCTGCCCGATGCCGCACGCGACCTCCACCACGCGGGGCGGCGCGTCCCAGTGCTGCGCGAGCAGTCCCAGCGCGCTCAGGAAGGTGGGCGCCGACTGCCGGTGCGCGAAGTAGGCGGCCACCGGCCCGAAGCACAGCCGGTCCATGGCCTCGCGCAGGCCCATGGTCCCGTCCTCCACGCCCGCCACCACGGCGGCCGCTTCGTCGAGCGAGGGCGGCGGGGTGCGCGCGTGGTCGTCCTGGTCCCGCAGCAGCAGCGCGACCGCATGACGGCGGTCGCCCTGCTCCAGCGCCTGGACGACGGCGTCGCGCAGCGCGTCCCGGCCGGTGCGCAGGAAGGGGATGCCCTCCACCACGGGCCAGTGTCCGGTGCCGTCCGTCCAGAGGTCGGGCGTCGCCGGGGTGCGGGGGGACAGCGGCCGGCCCGTGTCCGGCGAGAGGAGTCGCGGTGCCACCGCGTCGGAAGACCTGCGAAGGAGATTCATGGCCACACCGCCGCTTCCGCGAGGACGTCGTTGCCGAAGGCCCGCAGGGGCCCCGGGTGGATCAGCTCCAGCTCTTCCATCGCCTGGCGCAGGGTGAAGCCCGCCGCGCGGGCGTGGGCGTCCAGCTCCAGCACGCGGTCCAGCGCGTCCGCGGCGTTGAAGGCCCGCGCCTCGGCCGTGTCCGGGTGGCCGGTGAGCTCCAGCGCCTGACGCACGCTCCGGGACAGGGCTTCCGGAAGCGAGGCCAGGGCCTTCTGCGTGAGCCCCTTCATGAGCGGCTCCAGCAGGTCCTCCAGGAGCGCTTCGCCCGCGTAGCCCGCGTCCGGCAGCTCCGCGTTGAAGAGGTGATGCGACAGCCCCGCCAGGAAGGGCAGGGCCGGGTCCGCGCCGAAGCGCGGGGAGACGAGCACCGCGCCCACCGCCACCGCGTAGCAGTGGTCCGCGTGGCCTTCCTGCGGTGGGACGAGGATGCGCGCGCGGCCGGGGAACGTGGCCCCGGCGCGCGGTTGGTGCACCAGCCGCTCCACGAACGCGGGCGGCGCGTGGGGCCCGGGCGCCTCCAGCTCCTGCGAGAGCGCCTGGGACAGCCGCTCCCGCAAGTCGGGGTCCAGGGGCCCCGCCACCGCGTCCAGCCCGCGGCGCAGCACCAGGAGCGTGTCCCGGGGAGCCATGCCGGCGCGCTGGAGCACGCCCGCGTCCAGGCCGCCCAGCCGCACCGCCGCCACCGCGCGCGCCGTCTCCTGGAGCGCCACGGTGCCGGGGTCCATGCCCGCGACGAGGGCCGCCCAGGCGCGACGGAAGCCGTGCGCCGCGAGGCCGTCCGGATGGTCCGGGGTGCGGATCCGCTTGAGGTCCATCAGCTCCGACAGCAGCGGGCGGAGCTTCGCCAGATGGCCCGGGGCCACCGTCGTGTCACGCGCGGGTGCGTTCATGTCCGGGTTTCAGCCCCTGATGCGTTCGGGGGTGGACTCGGCCTTGCGCGTGCGGCCCTTGGACAGCCAGGCCATCAGGCGGCGCTGCTGTTCTGCCATGGCGTGTTCGACGGGCTGACCGTCTGGCGACATGGGCGCCTTGAAGAAACACCCCAGCGCGTCGATGACGCCGCCCTCACCCCGGCGTTTGGCCACGTCCAGCGTGCGCGCCAGCTCCACGACGAGGGGCGCGGCGAGGATGGAGTCCTTGCAGAGGAAGTTGAGCTTGATCTGCATGGGCTGCCCGAGGAAGCCCGTGACGTCGATGTTGTCCCAGGCCTCCTTGTTGTCCCCGCGCGGGCGGTAGTACTGGATCTGCACGATGTGGTCCTGGACCTTGTAGCCAAGGATGCTGTCCAGGGCCGCGCCCTTGGTGTCGAGCTTGTTCTGCTTCGACGCCGGGTCGTTGAGGGCCTCGCCGTCGCGGTTGCCCAGGATGTTGGTGGAGTACCAGCCGTCCACGTGCAGCGCGCGGTCGCGCAGGGCGGGGGCGAGCACCGTCTTGAGCAGCGTCTGCCCCGTCTTGCCGTCCTTGCCGGCGATGGGCGCTCCGGTGCGCTTCGCGAGCTCCAGCAGCGCGGGCACGTCCGCGGCGACGCTGGGCGTGAAGTTGGCGAACGGGATGCCGTCCACGATGGCCGCGTAGGCGTAGAGCATGGCCGGACCGATGTCCGCGTCGTTCGCGTCCAGGGCCTTCTCGAAGGACTCCGGCGTGGCGAACTCCGGCCGGGTGAGGTCCACGCTCTTCTCCGTGGAGGCCAGGTTCACGACCACCACGCGCTCCAGGCCCTGCTCCTTCTTGAAGCGGAGGAGGTCCTCGCGGATGGCCTGCACCTGTTCGCGCAGGCCGCGCGTCTTCTTCGTCGCCGTGCCGACGACGTTCTTGCAGAACTTCGCGTTGGAGGCCGCGGGCCAGGGCCGCATGTTCCGGAGCACGGGCGCCACCGCCTCCATCTGGCTGTCGGTCAGCACCGCGTGGTTGCGCGCCGCCTTCTCCAGGTCCTCCTCGAACAGGTCCCAGCCGCCAAACGTCAGCGCGCCGTAGTCCGCGAGGCCCATGTCCTTCGCGCCCGCGAGCGGCAACCCTCGCGTGTCCACCCGCCCCCGCCGCAACAACTCCATCC
>NZ_RAWD01000206.1:0-17715 GCF_003612065.1 Corallococcus sp. CA047B | reverse complement strand
CCCCGGGAGTCAGGCGGAGCGCTAGGGTGCGCGGCCCATGGTGCTGCCCGTCCGATTCGTCCTCATGCGCCCGCGCAACGCGGAGAACCTGGGCGCCGCCGCCCGAGCCCTGAAGAACTGCGGCCTGTCCGACTGGGCCTGGGTGACGCCGGAGGTGGAGGACCTGTCGCCCGCGCACCGGCTCGCGGTGCACGCGGAGGACGTGCTGGGTGGGGTGAAGCGGCCGGACACGCTGGAGGCGGCGGTGTCCGACTGCGTCTGGGTGGTGGGAACGAGCTCGCGCAAGGTGGAGGGCAAACGCCGCCTGTCGCCCCGGGCCGTGGGCGAGGAGCTGGTGGCCCGGGCGGCGCAGGGCCCGGTGGCGCTCGTCTTCGGGGATGAGCGCAGCGGGCTCACCAACGCGGAGGTGGAGCGCTGCCACGACCTGTCCGCGGTGCCCACCGCGCCGGAGCAGCCCTCCATCAACCTGGCGCAGGCGGTGCTGCTCTATGCCTACGAGGTGCGGATGGCGGCGCTCGCCGAAAGCGCGCCGCCGCCCGGGCCCCTGCCCCTGGCCGCCACCGACGCGGAGCTGGCCCGGGTGGAGGCGACGCTGGAGACGCTGCTGACCACGGGCGGCTTCCTGGTGGATGAACAGCCCGGACGCACGGCGGTGAGGGATCTGTTCGCGCCCCTGCGGCGCTCCCGGCTCACGCGGCATGAGGCCCGGCTGTGGCTGGCCGCGCTGCACACCGTGCGCAAGCACTTTCCTTCCCCCAAGGACGGAGACTGAGCAGGCAGGGGGACACCCCGATCCTCCGGGCAGGACCCCGGAGCGTCGCTACCTTTCCTGGAAACGTCGCGACACCCAGGGGAGGAGCACCGCGTGAACCACATGCCCTATGAATCGATGGTCGTGGGAGGCACCGAACCCGGCCCCGGCCAGCTGGCGCCGTCCCGCGAGGAGCGCCCGGAGGAACCCGGGCGTACGCCCCAGACGGCGGAGGACGGCGAGTTCGAGGACGAATCCCACCGCATGGCCGACGGCGACGAGCCCGGCCGCACGCCCGGCTCAGCGGAAGGCGAGGATCCAGACGAAGTCATCCGGAAGTAACCCCAACGCACGGCCGCCCCTCGCGGCTACAGTGCCGCGCCCATGCCTCGCAAGCCCGAACGGCCGCCGAAGTCGCCTCCCCGCCCCAACCGCTGGGAGGGCAAGGAGAAGCCGGACTGGCTGTCCCGGGCATTGGCCCGCGCCGGCGCCATGCCCCAGAAGGACGCGGAGGCCGCCATCAAGGCGGGCCGGGTGAGCATCAACGGCCACGTGGTGAAGACGCACCTGACGCCCGTGCCGCCCGACGCCGTCCTCAAGGTGGACGGCCTGCCGGTGCGCAAGGTGGCGCCCACGCACGTGCTCGCCTTCCACAAGCCCGCGGGCGTGCTGTCCTCCACCGCGCGCCAGCACCGCACCGGCACCGTGTTCGAGGTGCTCCTGCCCCAACTGCCCACGGAGCTCGCCAGCTTCACGTGGCACGCGGTGGGCCGGCTGGACGTGGACACCACGGGCCTGCTGCTCTTCACCAACGACGACAAGCTCGTCGCCCACGCCACGTCACCGGAGACGAACCTGCCCAAGCGCTACGTGGCCACGGTGTTCAGCATCGCGGACGAGGAGCGCGTGGCGCCGCTGCGCCAGGGGATGATGCTGGATGACGGCCCCGCCCGCCCCGCCCTCGTGCGCGTGCGCGACGAGAAGACGGTGGAGGTGACGCTGACGGAGGGCCGCCACCACCAGGTGAAGCGGATGCTGGGCGCCGTGGGGCTGCCCGCCCGCGCGCTCCACCGGGAGGCGGTGGGCGACATCGTCCTGGGCGACCTGCCCGAGGGCGGCTTCCGGCTGCTCACCGACGCGGAGGTCCGCGACAAGCTGCACTACACCGGCCGCGCGCCCGAAACCCAGGCAGCGGCCGCCCCCGAGTCCGAGGACGCCTGACGGGCCTCCGGGGTTGGGCTCCAGCGGTGCCTGGAAACACGCCCCCGCCGGGTGACTTCCCGGTTAGCGCGGCCCGCCGGAAGGGATAGGGTGCCGCGCATGGCGGACTTCGACCTGGTGGTCATCGGCTCTGGACCGGCCGGAGAGTGGGGCGCGATTCAGGCCTCGCTTTCGGGCAAGCGGGTGGCGGTGGTGGAGCGCGAGCCGGTGCTCGGCGGCACCGCGGCCAACACCGGCACCCTTCCCTCCAAGACGCTGCGGGAGACGGCGCTGCACCTGTCCGGCTTCAAGGCGCGCGGCCTCTACAGCGTGGACGCCACGCTGCGCCACGAAGCCACCGTCTCCGACTTCCTCTTCCGCGAGCGCCGCGTGAAGCAGATGGAGCGCGAGCGCATCCACAAGAACCTCCAGCGCCACGGCGTCACCGTGTTCCAGGGCAAGGGCTCCTTCCTGGACGCGAACACCGTGCAGGTGACCCACGATGGCGCCGTGGTGGCGAAGCTCTCCGCCCCCATCGTCCTCATCGCCACCGGCTCGTCGCCCTACCGCCCGCCGCTGTATCCCTTCGGCGATCCGCGCGTGCACGACTCGGATGAAATCCTGGACATCACCACCCTGCCCCGCACGCTGGTGGTGGTGGGCGGCGGCGTCATCGGCTGCGAGTACGCGTGCATGTTCGCCGCGCTCGGCATCCCGGTGACGCTGGTGGAGGTGAAGAACGAGCTCCTGTCCTTCCTGGACGCCGAAATCGGTCAGCTGCTGCGCGACTGCATGGAGACGCTGGGCGTGCGGCTGCGCCTGGGCCAGGTGGTGGAGTCCGCGCACGTGCCGGAGTCCCACGAGGAGCCCATCCGCCTGAAGCTGTCCACGGGTGAGGTGCTGGAGGCGGACCAGGTGCTGGTGGCCTCCGGCCGCACCTCCAACACCGCGGGCCTGGGCATCGAGGCGCTGGGCGTGAAGCAGGGCAAGCGCGGGCAGATTGAAGTCGGGCTCGCGTACCAGACGGCCGTGCCCCACATCTACGCGGTGGGCGACGTCATCGGGTTCCCGGCGCTGGCCTCCACGTCCATGGAGCAGGCCCGCATCGCGATGGAGCACGCCTTCGGGCCGGGGAAGCGCACGCTGACGCCCATCCTCCCCTACGGCATCTACACCATCCCGGAAGTCTCCATGGCGGGCGACACCGAGGAGTCCCTGCGCGCGCGCAGCATCCCGTACGTCGTCGGCCGCGCCACCTTCGACACCAACCCGCGCGGGCAGATCATCGGGGAGCGGCAGGGCCTCCTGAAGCTGCTCTTCCACCGCGACGACCTGAAGCTGTTGGGCGTGCACGTGCTGGGGGAGCAGGCCTCGGAGCTGGTGCACGTGGGTCTCACCGCGCTGCTCACCGGCTCCACCGCGCAGCTCTTCGTGGAGACCTGCTTCAACTACCCGACGCTGTCGGAGGCCTACAAGGCCGCCACCTACGACGCGTTGGACCAGGTGCGCGTCAGCAGCGCCTGATCCAACGCCGGAGCCTGGAAGCCCGCTTCAGCGCGACTTGAGGCTTCCCACCGTGAAGCCCGCCTCGCGCCGGGCCACCCGGTTCACGTCATCCGACGACACGCGGGCCAGCGGGGGCGCCACGGGCTGCTTCGAGGAAGCCTCCCGCGCGGCCGCGGGGGCCCCCCGGCCTGACGCGCCCTGCAGGAGCGAGCGGATCCGCTCCCAGCGCACCTTCTCCTCCGCCATGAGCTGCACCAGCTCCGCGCGGGCGGACGCGTCCGGCAGATCCGACGCCGCCGACGCCACCTTGTCCATGAAGGGCAGCAGGTAACCGAAGTCCCGGTCGAAATTGAGGGGGTTCGCCATGGGGGCACCTTAGCCGTGGTAGACGCGCGACGCGACGATGAGCCCGCCCCGGACCTCCAGCACCTCCGCCACCGGCAGGGGCGCCTCATGGGGGGCGTGCCGCAGGTACTCCATGAACACCCGGTCCCCGTCGGCGGTGAGGGCCGTCTCCTCGTACCGCAGGCCCGGCAGCCGGGCGATGGCGTCCTTCCACCACCGCTCCAGGGCCGGCCGGCCCACCAGGCGCCCTCCCGTTTCCGGGTGGAGGACGCGAATCTTGGGCGAGGTGTGCGTTGCATCCTCGGCGTACAGCGCCACCAGGGCCGTCACGTCGTGGGCGTTGAAGGCGCGCAGCCAGGCGCGGGCCAGGGAGAAGTTTTCGCTCGCGTTCATTGTTATGAAGCCTCAGCTGTAAGCAGATGGCGGAACGTAGGCGGATGTACGCCCCGCATCGTGCGGATTTGTCTGGTAACTGAGACCTGTGGGAAGTAAGGGCCCCGCCTGCTCTGTTCCCTCAGGCAATTTTTTCAAGAGAAGAAGGACCGGATCGTGGCCACCAGCGCAACCATCGAGAAGATTCGTAACATCGGTATCTCTGCCCACATCGACTCGGGCAAGACGACGCTCTCCGAGCGCATCCTGTTCTATACGGGCAAGATCCACGAGATCCACGAGGTCCGCGGCAAGGACGGCGTGGGCGCGATCATGGACTCGATGGACCTGGAGCGTGAGAAGGGCATCACCATCCAGTCCGCCGCCACGTACGCGATGTGGGGCGACTACAACATCAACCTCATCGACACGCCGGGACACGTGGACTTCACCATTGAGGTGGAGCGCGCGCTCCGCGTTCTCGACGGTGCCATCCTGGTGCTCTGCTCGGTGTCGGGCGTGCAGTCGCAGTCCATCACGGTGGACCGCCAGATGAAGCGCTACAAGGTTCCGCGCATCGCGTTCATCAACAAGATGGACCGCGCGGGCGCGAACTATGATCGCGTCGCCCTGCAGCTGAAGGAGAAGCTGGGCCACCACGCGGTGCGCCTCCAGTACCCCATCGGCGCCGAGGACCGCTTCCGCGGCCTCATCGACCTGCTGTCGATGAAGGCGTTCTACTTCGACGGTGAGAACGGCGAGAACATCCGTGAGGAGGACATCCCCGCGGACATGAAGGACGAGGCCGAGCTGCGCCGCGCGGAGATGATCGAAGGCGTCGCCAACGTGGACGACACGCTGGGCGAGGCGTTCCTGGAGAACCCGGACAGCATCACCGAGAAGCAGCTGCGTGAGGCCGTCCGCCGCGCCACCATCGCGCTGAAGATGACGCCGGTGATGTGCGGCTCCGCGTACAAGAACAAGGGCGTGCAGCTCCTGCTCGACGCGGTGTGCAGCTACCTGCCCAACCCCAAGGAAGCGACCAACGAGGCGCTCGACCAGAACAACAACGAGGCCAAGGTCATCCTGGAGTCGGATCCGGAGAAGCCCTTCGTCGGCCTCGCGTTCAAGCTGGAAGACGGCCGGTACGGGCAGCTCACGTACATGCGCATCTACCAGGGCAAGGTCACCAAGGGCGACTTCATCGTCAACCAGGTGAACCAGAAGAAGGTCAAGGTGCCGCGCATCGTGCGCATGCACTCCAGCCAGATGAACGACGTGAACGAGGCCACCGCGGGCGACATCGTCGCGCTGTTCGGCATCGAGTGCGCGTCGGGCGACACGTTCACCGACGGCACCGTGAAGTACACGATGACGTCCATGTTCGTTCCGGACGCCGTCATCTCGCTGGCCGTGGAGCCGAAGGATCGCACCAAGTCGACCAACTTCTCCAAGGCGCTCAACCGCTTCAACAAGGAAGACCCCACCTTCCGCGTGTCGCGCGACGAAGAGTCCGGGCAGACCATCATCCGCGGCATGGGTGAGCTCCACCTGGAAATCTACATCGAGCGCATGAAGCGCGAGTACGACTGCGAAGTGAAGGCCGGCAAGCCGCAGGTGGCCTACCGCGAGACCATCAGCCAGAAGGGCGAGTTCGCCTACACGCACAAGAAGCAGACTGGTGGTTCCGGTCAGTTCGCGCGCGTGTGCGGCTACGTGGAGCCCCTGCCCTCGGACGCCGTGCAGCAGTACGAGTTCGTGGACGACATCGTCGGTGGCTCCATCCCGCGCGAGTTCATCCCCGCGTGCGACAAGGGCTTCGCCGAGGCCGTGAAGAAGGGCAGCCTCATCGGCTTCCCCGTGGTGGGTCTGCGCGTGGTCATCAACGACGGCGCCTTCCACGCGGTCGACTCGTCTGAAAACGCGTTCAAGACGGCCGCCATCATGGGCTTCCGCGAGGGCTACTCCGCCGCGAAGCCCATCATCCTGGAGCCCGTCATGAAGGTGGAAGTCAGCGCGCCGGAGGAGTTCCAGGGCTCCGTCGTCGGTCAGCTGAACCAGCGCCGTGGCACCATCCTCAACACGGAGACGGCCGAGGGCTACCTCACGGCCGTGGCCGAGGTGCCGCTGAACACGATGTTCGGCTACTCCACCGACCTGCGCTCCGCGACCCAGGGCAAGGGCGAGTTCACGATGGAGTTCGCCAAGTACTCGCAGGTGCCGAAGAACGAGGCCGAGGCCCTGATGGCGACGTACAAGGAGAAGCAGGCCGCGGAGCAGGCCGCCCGCAAGTAGTCCGGGCTTCCCAGACGCCGCTCTGGCAGTAGGAAGGGCGCTCCCTCACTCAAGTGGGGGGCGCCCTTTCGCTTTTGACGCATCAACAAGAAGTCCCCCGCAGTCCCCTCCCCTTTCCCGAGGTTCTCCCCGTGACGCTGCTCCGCGCCGCCAATGTCCAGCTCGCCTTCGGCAGCCGCACCGTCTTCGAGGGCCTCACCTTCACCATCGAGGAGGGAGAGCGCGTGGGCCTCGTCGGCGTCAACGGCTCCGGCAAGTCCTCCCTGATGAAGATATTGGCCGGCGCCTCCAAGCCGGACCTGGGCGAGCTCCAGCTGCGCCGGGGCGCCCGTGTCACCTACCTGCCCCAGGAGCCGGAGTTCCCCGAGGGCGCCACCGTGCAGAGCGAGCTGGCCGTGTCCCAGGCCCCGCTCAAGGCGGCCCTGGACGCGCACGCGGAGCTGTCGCGCAAGCTGGAGGCGGACCCCGCCAACGCCACCGAGAAGATGCTGGAGCAGATGTCCGTGCTCAGTGACCGCATCGAACAGGCGGGCGGCTGGGACACCGAACACCACGCCAAGACGCTGCTGGACAGGCTGGGCGTGAAGGACTGGGACCGGCCCGTGTCGCAGCTGTCCGGCGGCCTGCGCAAGCGCGTGGCCATTGCCCGCGCGCTGCTCACGCGCCCGGACCTGCTGCTGTTGGACGAGCCCACCAACCACCTGGACGCGGACACCGTGGACTGGCTGGAGGATGAGCTCGACAAGCTGCCCGGCGCGCTGCTGCTGGTGACGCACGACCGCTACTTCCTGGACGACCTGGTGGACCGCATCGTGGAGATCCAGCCCGGCGGCGGACTCGTCTCCTACCCCGGCAACTACGCGGCCTACGTGGAGCAGAAGCTGGTCGCGCAGGAGAACGCGGAGACGGCGGAGCACAAGCGCGGGCGCTGGATTGCCCAGGAAGTGGCGTGGCTGCGCAAGGGCCCGGAGGCGCGGCGCACCAAGAGCAAGGCGCGCATCGAGCGGGCGCAGAAGCTGCTCGCGGAGAAGGGCTTCCAGCGTCCCAAGGTGGCGGACCTGCGCGTGGTGGCGGCGCCCCGGCTGGGCCACACCGTCATCGAGGCGGAAGGCCTGAAGAAGTCCTTCGGGGACCGCAAGGTGCTGGACGGCGTGGACTTCCGCCTCCAGCGCGGCGAGCGCGTGGGCTTCCTGGGGCCCAACGGCGTGGGCAAGACGACCTTCCTGCGCGTGATGCTGGGTGAAATCCCGGCGGACGAGGGGAAGCTCGTCATCGGGAAGAACACCAAGGTCGCCTATTACGATCAGCAGCGCGCCCAGTTGGATCCGGACCAGACGGTGTACGACGCGGCCTCCAACGGCGAGGACCACGTGGAGCTGGCGGACCGGAAGGTGGCCCTGCGCGACTACCTGGAGGACCTGCTCTTCCCGGTGCCCATGCAGCGCATGAAGGTGGGCGCGCTGTCCGGCGGCGAGCGCAACCGGCTGCTGCTGGCGCGCCTGTTCCTGGAGGGCGCCAACGTGCTGGTGCTGGACGAGCCCACCAACGACCTGGACATCGTCACCCTCAACATCCTGGAGCGGCTGCTCCTGGACTTCGCGGGCAGCACGCTGCTGGTGACGCACGACCGCTACTTCCTCGACAAGGTGGCCACCGCCATCCTCTCCTTCGACGGCCAGGGCAAGGTCACCCGCTACGAGGGCAACTACGACATGTACAAGCGGCTGCGCGAGCAGTCGCAGGCCGCCGCCCTCAAGGCCGCCCAGGCAAAGAAGAACGAGCCGAAGAAGGACGAGCCGAAGAAGGACGAGCCTCCGCGCGCGGAAGCACCCGCGAAGACCGCGCCGAAGAAGACGGTCAAGCTCTCCTACAAGGACCAACGCGAACTGGACGGCATGGAGGCCACCATCGAGGCCGCCGAACAGCGCAAGGCCAGCCTGGAGGCCCAGATGGCCGACCCGAACGTCTACAGCAACGGCTCCAAGGCGGCGGAAGTCCAGCAGTCATTGGACGCCACCACCGCCGAGGTGGAACGGCTCTATGCGAGATGGCAGGAGTTGCAGGACCTGGCTGCCGGCGGGGCCTGAGACGCGGCGCCCGCGCCTCAGAGTGTGAGAGGTTGCGTCAGTCGTTGCGCACGGAATCCGATACGCGAATGCCCTCGCGAAGGATTTCCGGAACGGGGCCGCCGGACTAGAGTCTCGCGGCGCAGGTCCACCTGTCTCGCATTCCCGTATCAGGAGTCATCACGTGCTCCGTCCGGCCTCTGTACTTGCCGCCGCCGCGCTGTTCACCCTGCCGCTGACGGCCCACGCGCTGGAAAGCGGTCCCAAGGGGCCTCTGCCCCAGTTTGACCTGCAACGACTGCGATTGGACCCGGGTGCGCTGGGTTCGCTGGTGGTGGGGACGGGCCGGACACTGGCACCAGGGCAGCTCCGGGTGGGGTTGAACTACCACTACGAGCAGTTGCCCATGCATTTCCAGACGCGCTGGGAGCCAGGCGAGGGCACGGGCCTCGTCGAGAACAAGATGACCGCGCATCTGACCTTGGGCTACGGCGTGCTGTCGTGGCTGGACGTCGGGGCGGAGCTGCCCTTCATCCTGATGCAGGGCGGAAAGCCCACGCTGGAGTACGCGCCGCCCAAGACGGGAGGGCTCGCCACGCCGTGGCTGACCGCTCGCGCGGCCGTGCTGCGCCAGTCCATGGGCGCGCCCATCAACATGGGCGTGGCGCTGACGGCGGGCCTGCCGGTGGGCAGCCGCACGGCGCAGGCGCACGAGGACTACGCGTGGCATCCACGTCTGCAATTGGGCTACGTGGGTGAAGGCTTCCAGGTGGGCGGCGAGGCAGGGGTGTTCCTGCGCAAGCGCCAGGACCTGCGGCCCGTGTCCTACGCGGATGGCGACATCCTGGGCAATGAGCTGCGATTGGGCGCCACGGTGACGTCGCGGGGCGGCGAGGTGACGCGCGGCGAGGTGAGCGTGGTCGCCGGCGTGCCGTTGCAGGGGGGACAGGTGGGCGCGGAGCTGCTCATCGCCATCCGCCGCCATGCCCTGTCCAGCCTGGACCTGTATGTGATGGGCGGCCCGGGCGTGGGCGCGGGATTGGACACGCCCACCTTCCGCTTCGTCGCGGGCCTGTCCTGGGCCACCAGCAAGGTGGACTGACAGGCCCGCCTTCGCGTCACTTCGGCATGAAGCCGAAGGCCTTCACCATCGCGATGGCGATGCCCAGCAGGCTCTCGCCCGCGATGAAGCCGGAGCTGACGGGCAGCACCGCGTCGTCGGCCAGCTTCGGCTTCACCCGGCGCAGCAGCGCCGCCAGCGCCGAGCCCACGAAGAGGCTGATGGAGCTGGAGCCCGGGATGACGATGGCCAGCCCCAGGCCGGACGCCGTGGGGATGAAGGCCTTCGCCTTCGGCGGGGCCCACCGATCCAACAGCACCAGCGTGATGCCCAGGAGCGTTCCACACAGGGCGCCCACGCGCGCGGTGGGGTGCAGCGCGGACACGCCGGTGGCCAGCATCTTGGACACGCCGGCCCACACCATGGACGCGGGCGCGGGGAACTGCTCCGTGCCCAGCACGTCCGCGGACGGCACCAGCAGGTTGAAGACGGGCACGATGACGATGGCGCCCGCGACGACGCCGAACAACTGCGCGAAGAACTGCTGACGCGGCGCCGCGCCCAGGAGCCACCCGGACTTCAGGTCCGTGAGCAGGTCCGCCGAGTGCAGCCCCACGCCGCCCGTGGCATTGGCGCTCATGATGTTCGCGGGGATGTTGCCCGGAGCGAGCGCGCCGAAGATGAGCTGGGTGACGGGGCCCAGCGCCTTGGTGGGCGTGGTGTCCGTCTCCCCCGTCACGCGCGAAGCGATGACGCCCATCACCACCGCCAGCGGCAACGCGAGCACGCCGGCCCACCACGGAATCTGGAACAGGTAGGCCATCAGGAAGACGGCCACCGGGCCCAGGAGCACGAAGCCCAGGGGGAACCACGCCGGGGGGCACTCGATGTCCGCGAGTGGATCCTCCTTCGCGTCCTCCTTCGGCTTGCGCCCCACGAGCCCGCCCAGCGCGGAGAAGGAGCGCACCACGCTCTTCCACTGGAAGGCGAACGACAGCAGGCCCGACGACACCAGCACCGCGGAGCCCGTCCACAGCGCCCAGCCGTTGATGGCCTTGTACGTCACCTCCGGGATGACGCCCTGGGTGAACATCTCCGGCGCGAGGAAGCCGTAGGTGAGGAAGGCGCCCAGCAGCATCGACCAGCCGGTGCGGAAGTTCACCAGCGCGCCCGCGCCGATGAGCAGCAGGCTGAAGTCGAACGACAGCGACCACTTGCCGGCCTCACGGCCCAGGATGTTGAACGGCAGGCTCACCTTCTCCGGCAGGTTCTTGAGCCACGTGAAGCGCGCGTCGCGCACCAGCACCAGCAGCGCGCCCACGAGCCCCGCGAACCCCAGCAGGCGCGACTTCTGACGGGCCACCTCGCCGTGGCCGTGCAGGGCGCGGATGGTCTCCGCAGTGGCGGTGCCGGTGGGGAACGGGAGCGCTTCGATGTTGATGAGCTGGCGCTTGATGGGAATGGCGGCGAACACGCCCAGCGCGGAGATGACGCCGAACCACACCATCAGCCAGCCCGCGGACGGCAGCGTGCCGGTGAGCATCAGCAGCGCGGGCACCGCGGCCATGTTGCCGCCGCCCGTCATGTAGCCGGCCGCGGACGCCACGGAGCCCATGGCGTTGTTCTCCAGGTCGGTGAACTCCTTCGTGAGCAACCGGAGCGAGCGCAGCGTGCCGAACACCGCGAAGCCCAGGATGCACGCGGTGATGGTGACGCCCAGACTCCAGCCCGTCTTGAGGACGACGTAGAGGTTGGACAGGCACATCACCGCGCCAATGAGCATCCCTGCGATGATGGCGCGCACGGTGAGCTGCCGCGCGCCGCCCTGGTAGACGTGCTCCTTCCAGTACCGCTCCGGATCCATCGCCGCGGAGGCACCGGGCCGCTCCGGGACGGCGTCAGGGTCGGGCGCGGGGACGCGAAGCTGGCTGGGGTTCGGGACGGGAGGAGCCATGGGGGCGCGAAGATAGTGCACGCCCCCACGGAGTACGAAACGGTCCCTGCGTTCGGACGGCGCCTTTACGCGTGCGCGCCGCCGGGCCCGTGCACGTGGCCGTGGGTGAGCTCCTCCTGCGTCGCGTCACGCACTTCGCGCACGGTGACATCGAAGTGGAGCGTCTTGCCCGCGAGCGGATGGTTCAGGTCCACCACGACGGAGTCGTCGTTGACGGTCTGGATGCGCAAGGGGACGTTGCCATCCTCCGTCTGGGCCATCAGCGTCTGGCCCACCTGGGGCGTGAAGCCCGGGGGCAGCATCGTGCGGGGGACGGTGCGCAGCCCTTCGGGGTTGTGCTGGCCGTAGCCCTGCTCCGGGGTCACCACCACCTGCTTGCTCTCCCCGACGTCCAGTCCGTCCAGGGCGCCCTCCAGGCCGGGGACGATCTGCTTGTGCCCGTGCAGATAGGCGAGCGGCTGGCCCGGGGCGCTCTGGTCGATGACCTCTCCGTCTCCCAGATGGAGGCGGTATTCGAGCGCGACGACGCGACCGTTGGCGATCTTCATGCGGAGGAAGCTCCTTGGCTTCAGGGACGGCGGAGTGAGACTTCGGGCAAAGGTGGAACCGGTGGACGGCGACGTCAGGACGCGGGGGACTCCGCTGCTTCCTCGGCGACCGGACGGTCGGGCGGCTCCCCGCGCGCCACGTACACCGCGGCGGCCAGGTCCCCGGTGACGTTGAGCGTGGTGCGGCACATGTCCAGGAAGCGGTCCACGCCGAGGATGAGGCCCAGGCCCTCCACGGGGATGTTGAACATGCCGAGGATCATCGCGATGACCGGGATGGAGCCCGCCGGTACGCCCGCGGTGCCGATGCCCGCCAGCACGCAGATGAACATGATGACTGCCTGCTGCCCCAGGCCCAGCGGTACACCGTAGACCTGCGCGAGGAAGAGGACGGTGACGCCCTCGAAGAGCGCGGTGCCGTTCTGGTTCATCGCGGAGCCGGCGGTGAGCACGAAGCGCGACACGTTGCGCGGCAGGTGGAGGTTCTCCTCGGCCACCTTGAGGGCGGTGGGCAGCGTGGCGCTGGAGGAGGACGTGGAGAAGGCGGTGACGATGGCGAGCCGGCAGGAGCGGAAGAACTCCAGCGGGTTGCGGCCGCCCAGGAAGCGCACGGACAGCGAGTAGACGACGAACATGTGGATGCCCAGCGCCAGCAGCACCACGCCCACGTACGACGCCAGCTGTCCCAGGATGTGGAAGCCCAGCCGCGCCGTCATGGAGAACAACAGCGCGCCCACGCCGATGGGCGCCAGCTTCAGCACCCCGTCGATGAGCTTCATCATCACGTCGTAGAGGCCCTGGATGAGCTCCTTGAGCCGCTGCGCGGGTTCGCCCGGGGTGAGCGCCAGCCCCAGGCCGAAGATGAGCGAGAAGACGATGAGGCCAATCATGTCCCCGTCCGCCGCGGCCTTGATGGGGTTGGTGGGCACCATGGACATGAAGAGCGCGCCCACGGACGTGTCCCCGGGGGGCGGCGCGGCCTTGATCTGCGTGCCCGTGCGGGCCAGGGCGCGGGCCTCGTCGCTCAGGCCGTCTCCGGGCCGGAGCGTGTTGACGAGCAGCAGGCCGATGAAGACGGAGATGACGGAGAAGACGACGGTGTAGCCCAGCGTGCGCGCGCCCAGGCGGCCCACCTGCTTGAGATCCAACTCCGCCACGCCGACGACGAGCGCGGAGAACAGCAGGGGTACCACGAGCATCAGCAGCAGCCGGATGAAGAGCTGCCCCACGGGGTTGGTGACGTGTTCGACGAAGCCCCGGAGCCAGGGAGCGTCCCCGAACACGGCGTTGGCGACGAGCCCGGCCACCGCGCCGACGGAAATGCCGAGGAGCATCTTCTGGTGGGGCTTCATAGGGCGCGAAGCCTAGCGGTGAAAGGAGGTGGCGCCCACCTCGCGTTCGGGGGAAAGCTCCGGCCCACCGTGGAATCCCTTGTCCAGCTCACCGAGACCGCCCTGCCCCCTTCCCTCTTCCACCGGCTGTCGCGGCGCGTGGGAGCGCTCAAGGGCGAGCGCCTGCGCCACACGTACCAGACGACGTTCTGGTACGCCTTCGGACCGCCCCAGAACGTGGTGGAGGAGGTCATCCACACGCTGCGCCCGTCGGTGGCGAAGGGGCGGAAAATCGCCGGCGTGGAGTGGTGGCTGTCGCGCATGCGGGCCACGGACGTGCGCGTGGACTTCCACCAGGACCGGGATGAGCGGCTGGCGCTGAGCACGGGGAAGCTGGTGCACCCGAAGCGCTCGTCGGTGTTGTTCCTCAACCGGGTGCGGGGCGGAGCGCTGGCGGTGACGCGGGAGCTGCCGTCCGCGGCGAACCCGTCGCTCGCGCCGGACCGGCTGGAGGACCTGACGCTGGTGGCGCCGCGTCCCAACCGGCTGGTGGTGTTCGACGGGACGCTGACGCACGGGGTGCTGGACGCGGACAACCAGGTGCCGGACGGGAAGCTGCCGGGGCCTTCGCGTGAGCGCAGGACGCTGGTGATGAACTGGTGGGACCACCGTCCCACCGACGTGCCCACGTGGAGCGAGACGCGCTACTACCGGGCGCTGGCCATCTGACGGGCGGTGTCGCGCAGGCGCTGGGTGACGCGGTCGGCCCACTCGGGTTCGACCTCCATGCAGGCGGGGCGGCGGCCCAGGCGCAGGGCGGCGGAGGGCATGGAGCCGCTGCCGGCGAACGGATCCAGCACGGTGTCCCCCGGGCGGCTCCAGGTGCGCACGAGCGGCTCCAGCACGGAGAAGGGCTTGTGGTGCGGGTGGCCGCCCCACTGCGTGGCCTCCGCGTCGTCGTCATAGCCGCCGACCACGGCCCACACGGTGGGCGCATCGCCGGGGGCAAGGGGCGGCGCGGGCGTGCGGGCGATGACGAGGGCGACCTCGTAGACGCGCAGCAGTTGCTCGTTGGCGTTCTTGTCGGTGGTGCGCTTGCCCCAGACGTATTCGCCGCGCAGGTGGGGATAGCCCAGCTCGCGGGCGGCGCTGAGGATGGGCTCCTTGCCGAGCAGGTTGGTCCAGATGATGAGCGGCGCGTCGGGGGTGAGGTGCGCGACGGCGCGGGACAGCCAGGCGTCGGAGAAGACGCGGTAGTCGCGCACGGACTCGAAGCGGACGATGGGGTTGCGGTCGATCTTCTTGTGCGCGCGGGGGTCGCGCAGGTCACCGCCCTTGCGACGCCGGGTGAGCAGGCAATAGGGGGGATCGGTGTGGAGCAGGGAGGCGCGCGTGTCGCCGAGGGCGGCCCGGTAGCCCTCGGGCTCGCGCGCGTCGGCGCGGAAGCAGCGCAGCGATTCGGGCGTCAGGTCGGAGGTCATCGTGTGGAGTGGAACCCTACACGGCGGGGCGGCCGGGATGGGGACGCGGATGGTGGGAATTCTGGTACGCGGGGGCATGCGCTTGCGGTCCACCACGGCCCTGCTGGGCCTGTTGCTTCTCTCAGGGTGTCAGTCCACGGGGGCGGGCCGGACGCGGCGCGAACTCAAGCAGTCGATGGACTCGGGCTCGAACGCTTGTCGGCAGAATCCGGTGTACTGCACCCGGGTCGCGGGCGAGGAGACGGTCCTGCCCATGAGCATCCGAGCCACCGCCCAGGCGGGGGCATCCGCGGCAGGCGCACTCAAGGTGATGGACGAGGCGGCGCGAGCAAGGGTCCGCCAGATCGTGGAGAAGTGCGCGAATGAGGCCGACTGGGAGGTGAACGACCAACACCTCGCGGGACAGACGCCCACCCTGGAGCAGTGCCAGGAAAAGCTGGGAAAGGACGCGTCGGGACAAGCCATCACCCGGGGCATGTGGCTGGGTCAGATGAAACATGAAGCAGCCGCTCGCTGCGTCCAGGCACGCTTGTCCGCCGAACGTCCGGGTGGGTTCAGTCTGGAGCCGCGCTACCGGTACGATTTCAACACGAAGGTGCTCGAACTGATCAGCGCCGCCACGGAGCAAGAACTCATCCGGACCGGACGCACGGGAGCGCTCAGGGGCACACTGGTTCCGGATGTGGTCATCCACTCCGGAAATCCGCTGCGGGCCGAGGCGGTCTTCGACTTCAAGTTCCCCTGCCCTGTTGGGGGCGAATCACGCTGGCACAAATATCCGGAAGGACATCCTTTCGAAAAATACAATCAGGGGCAGGCTTATGAACTGGCACTGCAAGCCCCGGCGTTTCGAGTCTCACCCATTCTGGGAGCCTATCCATGAGCGGAAACATTCCCTCCGTGCAGGTCATTGCCAGAACGGGGTCCTTGATTCTGAAGGAAGGGCTCAGCATCTGTTTCTACATGCACGCTTCCCATCACGAGGTGGCGGCATCCGTGGACCAGACACTCGAAGTCTATCTGCAAGCCATCGGCCGATTCGCGCTCACGTGGTATCCAGACAACGAAGGCGAATGGCAGCCGCTGGATGATTCCTCCCTGGAAAACGTCCGCCAAGAACTGCTGAAACATCCAGCGCCTCTCATCCTGATGAGGGACAGCACCGGAAGTCTTGAAGCATATCAGTTCCAGTACCGGGGCGTCGTTCTGGAGCCTCCGTTCTTGGCCCATACGCCACCGGAGCGCCACGCCTGCGCGGTCTCCTTTTGGCTTCCAGCCAGCTACCTTCAGTCACAAGGTGTCGGGCCGTTTCGCGACCTCGCGGTGTCGCTCGCGCGCTTGCTGCCCTTCAACTCGGGCCATGCGGGGCCGTCCTTCCATGCCTGGTTGGGAATGGAACCCCTGACGCAACAGATGTTCGACCTGGGCCTCCGCTACCCGGGGATGGACATCCCGGATGAACACAACAACGCGTACTCCGTGGGCGACCGGCTCCAGGGCATCCACTGGATGAACTTCCTGGGCCCGCCCGTCCTGGGCGCACTGGGCGGCTCGGACGGCTTGCGTGCCCGGCTCTCCCATCCAGGCACCTGCGTGCAGCCGCTCGGGGAGGACCGTGCGGTGGTCACCCTGGGGGACGCACCCGACGCGGGCGATACATCCCAGGGAAACGTGTTGCCCGCATACCGTGAGCTGGCGCGGGTCCTGGGACCCTGGCTGACGTCTCGCGAAGCAGCGCGCCCCTACCGTGAGAACGAGGCCCTGCGCCGCTGGGAGCGCCGGTTCCTCGACTGAGCCGGAGGCCCTGGCTTCACTCGAACGCCATGTTGGTGAACAGCGCGCTGCGCGTTCCTGCCGCATCCCAGATCTTCAGCGAGTAGATCCCAGGCATGGAGGGCGTATTCACCTCGAACTCCACGGTCACTTTCGCATTCGCCTCGGACGCTGCTGGCGCGGATTGCCAGGGTGTCAGCCCTTCCCAAGCATGCCCTTTGCCATCAAGCAGCACCGTGCGCCCGACGATCCATGGCAAGCCCTCGGTCAATCGCAACTCAAAATGGATGGCCCGCCTTGACCCCGCGCGGTACCTCACGCTTTTCTCGATGGACAAAGGACACGGTTGTTCACAGGGCACTCGATGGATGCTCGAGGACACCGTGATGACTGTCACCGGACCCGTGCCCAACACGAAGCCGCGGAACCCATCCAGCCTGTCAGGAACCGTCGCCAGCTCTCGCTTGTCCCCCTGGCGCAAGCGCTCCAGTTCCACGCGCAACTGCTCCGCTTCCTGACGGTAGGACTCCGCGGAGCGGGACCGCCGGTAGACTTCGACCTGCCGGTCCACCGCCTCGTCCTTGACCTGAAGGGTCAGCACCAGACGCGCGGGGACGCTCGCATCCTTGTAGGGAATGGACACCTTCAGGGTTTCTCCCAGGCGCAACTCCCTGGAGGGAACGAGCACCAGGAGCGCGTTGCCCGTGCTCACCCGAGCGAACTGTGCGCGCCCTTCCAGGCTCACCTGGTCCTGCTGGATGTCGGCGTCGAACAGCAGGGTCGTGCTCAGCCCCAAGCCAATCCGGATGGGCCTCGCCAGGGTTCCTTCCGGGCCCACCTCCACACGGAGAACCTCCCCTGCATCCCCCTTCTCCTCCTGATGGGGAGCAGCCGCCAGGAGGCACGTCGACCAGAGGAGGACCGGGAGCGCTACGGACAGACAGGAGGGCACGGTGTGGAGGGCTCCTCGAACCGGGGCAACAGGGGCCTCCCTGTTTACCACGAGGCTCGTCCGATGCCCCCTACCCCACGA
>NZ_RAWD01000205.1:0-17764 GCF_003612065.1 Corallococcus sp. CA047B | reverse complement strand
CCGACGCCCTCTTCCGCCTGGACGCGCCGCTGCCGCCCCTGCCCTTCGACAAGCTGGCCCTGAGTGGTGGCGGACAGGACGGGCTGGCCGGGTCGCTGCTGGAGGCACTGGACTCGCTGGGAGAAGCCGCCGCGACGCGACCGCTGCGCGACCGCCTGGAGTCCTTCGCCCGGGAGCTGGAGGTCCTCAGGCGCGAGGCCGCCGCGCTTCCGCCTCGGGAACTCACCGCAACTGCGTCGCCTGCCGCCTATGCCCTGACCACGCGCGCCATCACGCTGATGGCCGCGAGCGCCTGCGTCAACGTGTGGCGCCAGCAGGCCGATGATGCCTTCCTGGGAGATCCCGCGTGGCTGCTCGCGGCGCTGCACCGGCTGGACGTCTGGCGCGAACGGGCCCAGGGCCCCCTGCCGGAAGCCATCCGCAGCCGCCTCTTCGCGGAGCTGCACGCGCGCCATGAAGACGCGCGCACCTTCGATTTGAACCGGACACCGCTGTCGGGCTGGCGCCCACTGCCCGCCCCCCTCTCCTGACCGAAAGGATTCGCCATGCCGTCCCTGCCTTCCGCCGACGCCCTCAGCTCCTGGCTATCGTCCCGCATCGCCACCTACGTGCAGCGCCGTCCCGAGGACATCCGCGCGGACGTGCCACTGGCCGACTACGGCCTCGACTCCGTCTACGCGCTCACCCTCGCGGGCGACCTGGAGGACCACCTGGGCCTGTCGCTGGATCCGACCTTGATGTGGGACCACCCCACCATCGCCGGCCTCACCCAGGCGCTTCTCCAGGTGCTCGCCAGCGCCGCCTGAGCCGCGCCTCCCATCCTTCCTCCGCCACCCCGCTGGAGCCCCCGATGAAGCCTTCCCCAGAGCCCTCGATGACCGCCGCCTCCCTGCCGCCGCTGCCCACCGAGCGCAAGTGCCCATTCGACCCGCCTCCCGAATACAAGCGCCTGCGCGTCGAGCAGCCAATCACCCGCGTCGTCACGCCGCGCGGAGATCCGGCCTGGCTGGTGACGCGCCATGAGGACATCCGCGCCATCCTCACGGACCGCCGCTTCAGCTCCAGCCCGCTCGCCCCGGGATACCCGTCCTATGTGACGGGCAACGTGCCGCCCCCGCCCGGCTTCTTCATGCAGATGGACGCGCCGGACCACACCCGCCTGCGCGCGCTCGTCACGCGCGAGTTCATGGCCCGGCACATCGAATCCCTGCGCCCCCGGATGCAGGCGCTCGTGGATCAACGCGTGGAGGCGCTCCTGAAGCTTTCAGGCACGGTGGACCTCATCCGTGACTTCGCCCTGCCCACCGCGTCGCTGGTCATCTGCGAACTGCTCGGCGTGCCCTTCGAGGACGCGGGCTTCGTGCAGAACCGCACCGACGGCATCCTCGACCGCAGCCGCACCGCGAAGGAGTCGGAGACCTCCGCCATCGAGCTGATGGGCTACTTCGATCGCCTGGTGACGACGAAGGAGCAGGCCCCGGGCGACGACATCCTGGGCCGGCTCATCTCCGACACGTCCCGCGCGGAGAAGGTGTCCCACGCGGAGCTGGTCGGCATCGCCGCGCTGCTGATGCTGGGCGGCTACGACACCATGGCGCAGGTCATCGGCCTGGGCACCGTCACGCTGCTCCAGCATCCGGATCAGCTGGCGGACTTCCTGCGCGACGCGACGCTGGCGGACGCGCTCGTGGAAGAGCTCGTGCGCTACCTCACCGTCAACCACGCGGGCCTGCCGCGCGCGGCCACCGCCGACGTGGAGGTGGGCGGCCAGCTCATCCGCGAGGGCGAGGGGCTCATCGTCATGCTCAGCTCCGGCAACCGCGACGAGCAGGCCTTCCCCAACGCGGACGCCTTCGACATCCGCCGCGACTGCCGCCACCACGTCGGCTTCGGCCACGGCCTGCACCGCTGCATCGGCGCCACCTTCGCCCGCGCGGAGCTGGCCATCGTCTTCCGCACCCTCTTCGAGCGCATCCCCACGCTGCGCGTCGCCGTGCCCGTGCAGGAGCTGCCCTTCCGCCACGAAATGGTCCTCTATGGCCTCAAGCAACTGCCCGTGACATGGTCCGGGAATCCTGGGTCAGCTGGTTTCAAGGAGTCATGAGCACGCCATGAAGATCCTCGCCATTTCGGGGAGTCTGCGGAAGGTTTCCTCCAACACGGTGCTGCTCCGGGCCGCCATCCGGATGGCGCCGCCGGGGGTGGAGATCACGCTCTACGACGCGCTGGAGGACGTGCCGCCCTTCAACCCGGACAAGGACGATCTGGACAACGGCATCGCGCCCCCCGGAGTGCTGGCCTTCCGCGCCGCGCTCCAGGCCTGCGACGCGGTGCTCATCTCCAGCCCCGAGTACGCGCACGGCCTCTCCGGTGTGATGAAGAACGCGCTCGACTGGACGGTGGGCAGCGGCGAGTTCTCCTCCAAGCCCACCGCGCTCATCAACGCCTCGCCGCGCTCGCTGCACGCGCACGGGACGCTGATGGAGGTGCTGCGGACCATCACCTTCACGGACGTCATCGAGGGGCTGCTCCCCGTCCCGATGTCCGGCCGCAAGACGGATGAGGAGTCGCTCAGCGTGGACAAGGACATCGCGCCCGTCATCCGCCAGACGCTCGACGCGCTCATCAAGTCCGTCCAGCCCCCGGCGCCCGTGGAGCTGGCGCCCATCGGCGTGCGGTAGCAGGCCCCTGCCTCCAGGCCCGGCGTTTCCGTGGATCCACGGCGCCGGGTGCTTCCGGGCCCCGCCTTGAACGGCGTGCGGCCCGGCGAGCGCTCCTGTTTGAGCGTGTGACATCCCGGGCAGGCACCGGCTACGCTCGCTCGCGAGATGACTCCTGCCGTCCGGGCCGACATGGAAGCACGTGCCGACCGCGCCTTGCGCCGGGGTGAGCTGGTCGAGGCGTTCGAGCTGTTCGAGGACCTGTCGCGCGCCTTTCCCCAGGAAGAGGCCCTGACGCTCAAGCTCGCCCACCTGCGCGAATCCCTCCAGCCCCAGGAGCTGCAGCACCTGCGCAACCGCGTGCGCGAACCCCAGCGGCTTCCGTTGGGACCGCCCTCGGCCATGCAGGAGGGCGAGCGCCTCTTCACCCTGGGTGACTACGTGGGCGCCGCCGCCGCCTACCGCCGCGCGCTCCAGGAACGTCCGGGCAATGAATTGGTCCAGGAACGTCTGGGAGAGTTGTACCGGATGGCCCGCGAGATGCCCGTGCAGTCCCCCACCGACAAGGCCCTGCCCCCCCAGAAGGAGGACCGGCTCCAGGCCCTCCTGGACCGGCTGGCCTCCCGGCGCCGCCTCAAGCGCGACTGAGGGGCGTCCCCCTCGTCCGTGCGAGCGGAGATCCGACGCGATGCGTGATTCGTGCGTTGCGCACCCTGGAGGTGGCACCTACTATCCGCACCGACGTTGCTGTCATAGTGTCGCCCGCCCCTACTGACACCCACGTCCGACTTTTCCTGGCCCTATGACCCGACCTCTCCGACTTGGAGTCCTCACCGGCGGTGGCGACTGCCCGGGACTCAATGCGCTCATCCGAGGCCTCGTCCGGCGGGGCGCGCACGAATTCGGCCATTCGTTCGTCGGCATCGAGAACGGCTTCATGGGGTTGATGGAGCCGGAGCTCGTCCGCCCGCTGGGCGTGGAGGACACGCGCGGCATCCTGCCCAAGGGCGGCACCATCCTGGGCACGTCCAACAAGGCGAACCCGTTCGCCTACCCGGTGCGTGAGGGCGCGGCGTGGGTGGAGCGGGACTTGTCGGACCAGGCGGTGCGCCGCTGCAAGGAGCTGGCGCTGGACGGGCTGGTGGCCATTGGCGGGGACGGCACGCTGTCCATCGCGCACCGGCTGGCGGAGAAGGGGCTGAAGGTCGTCGGGTGTCCGAAGACCATCGACAACGACTTGTCCGGCACGGACCAGACGTTCGGGTTCGACACCGCTCGGCTCATCGTCACGGAGGCGTTGGACCGGCTGCACTCCACCGCGGAGTCGCATGACCGCGTGATGGTGGTGGAGATCATGGGCCGCCACGCGGGCTTCCTCACGCTGGAGAGCGGCATCGCGGGCGGCGCGGACCTCATCCTCATCCCGGAGATTCCTTACCGCGTGGAGGCGGTGCTGGAGACGCTGCGTCGCCGGGCCACGCGCAGGCGCAGCTTCTCCATCATCGCCATCTCCGAGGGCGCCTACCCGGAAGGCGGCGCGCTGTCGGTGGTGGCGCAGGCGGCGGACATCCCGGGCCGGGGCGTGGTGCGGCTGGGCGGATCCGGCAAGGTGTGCGCGGATTTGCTCGCCAGCCACATCGATGCGGAGATTCGTGTCACGGTGCTCGGTCACCTGCAGCGCGGTGGCAGCCCGAGCGCGGCGGACCGCGTGTTGGCGACGCGCTACGGCTGCAAGGTGCTGGACCTGGTGCGGGATGGGGAGTGGGGGCACATGGTGGCGCTGCGGAACAACGAGATCGTCAGCGTTCCGCTGAGCGAGTCGCGCAAGGAGCGCCGGGTGGATCCCCAGGGTGACCTGGTGCGTTTCGCGCGGAGCATGGGCATCGGTTTCGGGGACTGAGGGAGGAAGCGCACCACGTCATGTCGCTCGTCGGCCGCCATATCGGTCGCTATCGCATCCTGGAGGAGCTGGGCTCCGGGGGCATGAGCGTCGTGTACAAGGGGCTCGACACCGCCCTGGACCGGGAGGTCGCGGTCAAGGTGCTGCACCCGCACCTGGCCGGCAAGGACGAGTCCCGGCGGAGGCTTGCCCGCGAGGCGCGCGCCGTCGCGAAGCTGCACCATCCGAACATCCTGGAGGTCTTCGACTTCTCCTCGGCGGAGGCGCACGACGCCTTCATCGTCACCGAGTACATCCGCGGCCGCACGCTCAAGACGTACCTGGACGACGGGCCGATGGAGCCGCCCGAGCTGGCGGCGATGATCATTCACGAGCTGGCGGCGGCGCTGGCGCACGCGCACGAAGCGGGCGTCATCCACCGCGACCTGAAGCCGGAGAACGTCATGGTGCGCGAGGACGGGGTCCTCAAGCTCATGGACTTCGGCATCGCGCGGCTCCTGGACATCGAGGACCGGATGACGGTGACGGGGGCGCTGGTGGGTTCGCCCGCGCACATGTCGCCGGAGATCATCGAGGGCCTGGAGGCCGGGCCGGAGGCGGACGTCTTCAGCCTGGGCATCATGTTCTACGCGCTGATGACGGGCCGGCTGCCGTTCACCGCGTCCAACACCACCGCGACGCTCAAGCGCATCCTGGATGGGACGTACGAGGATCCGCGCCGCCGCGTGCCCGCGCTGTCGGACGAACTGGCGGAGATCTGCGCGACGTGCCTCCAGCGGGATCCGCAGCGGCGCTATCCGAACGCGGGCAAGCTGCGCGACGCGCTGGCGGATGCGCTCGCGGGGCTGGGGTTCTCCCGAGTGGGCGAGGAGCTGATCTCCTTCTTCGCGGATCCGCCGTCGTACCAGCGGCTCGCGCGCCAGCGCATCGTCGCGGCGCTGTTGGAGCGCGGAGAGCGGCAGCTCCAGGAGAAGCGCACGCCGCGCGCGCTGGCGTGCCTGAACCATGTGCTCGCGCTGGACGCGACGAACGCGCGGGCGCTCGGGCTGCTCAAGGGCATCCAGCGTCAGCAGCGGCGGCGCACGTGGCGGCGGCGGGGACTGCGAGCGGGCATCGGCGTGGGCGTGGCGCTCGCGCTGGGCCTGGGCGGGTGGCATTGGAACCGCGTGCGCCAGGAGCCCGCGGGCGCGGGCGCACAGGGCGGATCCAGGGGTGCGCCCACGGGTTCGCAGGCTGCGAGCGGAGCTACCGGCACGCCCAATGGTTCGCAGGGCGTGGGCGGAGCCAATGGCGCGCCCAACGGATCAGCCATCGCGGGAGCACCCACTGGACCGCAGGGAGCAGGCGGCTCCCCCACCGGTCCGCAGGGCGTGGGTGGATCCACCGGCGCGGCCTCGGGTTCGGACCCCACGGGCCCGCAGGCTCCGAGCGGGCCGGCGACATCCGGACGCGACACCCTCGTCCCCCCGCTCAACCCCGACGCGACGCCCCGCGCGCCGAACGGCACCACCGCTGCGGAGCGTCCTCCCACCGGGCTCCCCTCCTCCACCGAGCGCACCCCGCGACAGCCCCTCGTCGCCAGCGTCGAGCCCACGGACGACCCCGCGACGAAGCACGCGCGTGCGGGCCGGCTGCCCGTGTCCATCCTCGTGCGGCCCTACGGCTCCATCCGCGTGGACGGCGGCCCGGCCAGCCCCCAGCAGCTCGCGCAGCACGACGTGCACGTGGCGCCGGGCCCGCACACCATCATCGTCTCCTGCGGCTACTGCGAGGACGCGACGGAGACCATCGACGTGAAGCCCGAGGGCGAGAATGTCTTCCGCCTCCGCGCCCTGCTCAAGCCCTCGCAGCTCACCATGGACTACCAGCCGCCGGACGCCATCGTGCGCGTGGGCGACGTGGAGCGCTCCGCCCGCGACAGCATCCAGCAGCCCTTCGACATCCGCTCCCCCCGGGGCCCCGCGAGCTTCCAGCACCGCGTGGAGGTGGAGATCTCCTCGCCCGGGTACAAGACGGAGAAGCGCGTCGTGCTGCTGGAGCCGGGCAAGCCCACCACCCTGCGCGGGAGCCTGAAGCCCGAATGAGCCGTGGCCCGCTGCTCATCGTCCTGCTCGTGCTGGCCCTGCTGGGCCCCGCGTCCGCGCGCGCGCAGATGGGCAGCGCGGATCCGGAGGTCGCCGCCCTGCGCTCCTCCTTCGAATACGGCAAGTACGCGGAGGTGCTGGAGCGCGCGGGCCAGCGCATCGACCGGGGCGACCTGCCCGAAGAGGACCTCGTGGAGCTGCACAAGCTCGCGGGCCTGTCCGCCTTCAACCTGAACCGCACCGAGGAGGCCGAGCGCCACCTGCGCGCTGTGCTCCGGTTGGATCCCGACTTCAGCCTGGATCCCTTCGTCGTCCCGCCCCCGGCCGTCGCCTTCTTCGAGGACCTGAAGAACCAGATGTCCGGCGAGCGCGACTTCCTCCGCCAGGAACAGCGCCTGCGCCTGGAGCGAGAGAAGACGGAGGCCGAGCGCCGTGAACAGGAGCGCGTCGCCCTGGAGACCCAGCGCCGCCGCGCGGAGGAGCTGGCCCGCCAGGTCACCGTGCGCACCGTGGAGAAGCGCAACTTCCTGGTCAACTTCGTCCCGTTCGGCGCCGGTCAGTTCCAGCAAGGCCGCAACAGCATGGGCATCGTCTTCGCGGCCACGGAAGGCGCGCTCGCCGTCACGAGCATCATCGCGTTCTTCGCGTACGACTCGCTCTTCGAGGAGCGGTTCATCACCCTGGACAACGTCCTGGACGAGGACGGCCGCGCCTCCATCCCGGTGCGCTTCATCCCCACCGACCGCGCCCGGCAGGCGGACACCTGGCAGTTCCTGCGACTGGCGTCCGCCACCGGCTTCTACACCGTGTACACGCTGGGCGTGGTGGACGCGATCTACCACCACGAGGATCAGGTGGTGACCAGCACCACCGTGGAATCCCGCCCCGAGCCGAAGCCTCCCGCCGTCTCCATGGTTCCGCCCCCGCGCCTGCGGCTCTACTCCACCCGGGGTGGGCTGGGCGCCGGTCTCTCTCTCACGTTCTAGCCCCGGACACCCTCCCGCTTATGGCCAGCCTCACCGTCCGCACCCCCGATGGAAAGGTCCGCACGGTCTCCCTGCTCAAGCGCATCACCAGCCTGGGACGTGGACCCGACAACGACGTGCCCCTGGAGGACACCAGCGTTCCTCCCAACGCCCTGCACGTCACCTACGACGGCACCCGCTACGAAGTGGGCAGCCTGGGCGCCACCTTCCACGTCAATGGCAAGCGGCGCGACAACCACGCGCTGTCCACCGGCGACGTGGTCAAGGTGGGCGGCACCGAGCTCACCTTCTCCCGCGAGGACGCCCCCCGCGAGTCCGTGCGCCGCGAGGTCCCCGAGCGCGAAGTGTCCCTCTCCGCTGGCGCCGCCCAGTCCTCGGACTCGCACACGTCCGAGCTGCCCGGCGTGGCGGGCCGCGAGCTCGTGCTGCTCAAGCGGCTGACCGCGTTCAGCGAGCGGCTCTCCGGCACCTACGACGTGGACCGCATCCTGGAGAGCCTGCTGGACGAGGCCATCGAGGTGACGCGCGCCGACAAGGGCTTCCTCATCCTGATGGAGAGCGGCGAGCCGCGCGTGAAGGCCGCGCGCAACGTGGCGCGAGAGAACATCGAGGACGCGGTGGAGAAGCTGTCCGACTCCATCATCTCCAAGGTGGTGAAGGACCAGCGCGCCATCATCGTCGCGGACGCGCTGGACGCCCCGGAGTTCAAGGCCAGCGAGTCGGTGGTGAACCTCAAGGTCCACTCCGTCATGTGCGTGCCCGTGATGCACAAGGGCGACCTGTTCGGCGTGCTCTACGTGGGCAACGACAGGCTGGTGAACCGCTTCGAACCCAAGAGCCTGGACATGCTCACGGTGTTCGCGGCGCAGGCGTCGCTGCTGTTGCAGAACGCGCTGCTCGTCAACGACCTGAAGCTCGACAACACGGAGCTGCGCCGCAAGCTGGAGGACCAGCGCTACGGCGACATCGTGGGCGCCTGTCAGGGCATGCGGGACGTGTACAAGCGCATCGACAAGATCGCCCCCACGGACATCTCCGTGCTGATCACCGGCGAGACGGGCACCGGCAAGGAGCTCATCGCCCGGGAGATCCACCGCCGCTCGCCGCGCACCAAGGGCCCCTTCATCACGGTGAACTGCGGCGCCATCCCGGAGAACCTGCTGGAGAGCGAGCTGTTCGGTCACGCCAAGGGCGCCTTCACCGGCGCGGTGGCCACCCGGCCCGGCAAGTTCCAGGCGGCCATCGGCGGCACCCTCTTCCTGGACGAAATCGGGGAGATGCCGCTCCAGCTCCAGGTGAAGCTCTTGCGCGCCCTCCAGGACAAGATCGTCTACAAGGTCGGCGAGAACCGCGGCGAACCGGTGGACATCCGCGTGGTGGCCGCGACGAACAAGATTCTGGAGGAAGAGGTCAAGCGCAACGCGTTCCGCGAGGACCTCTACTACCGCCTCAACGTCGTCACCGTGAAGCTGCCGCCCCTGCGCGAGCGCGGCGAGGACGTCATCGTCCTGGGCCGCTTCTTCCTGCAGAAGTACTCGCGCGAGTTCAGCGCCAAGGCCCGCGGCTTCACGCCCGCCGCCGCCGTGGCGATGAAGAAGTACGGCTGGCCCGGCAACATCCGCGAGCTGGAGAACCGCCTGAAGAAGGCGGTGGTGCTGGCGGACAAGCCGCTGCTGGGCCCGGACGACCTGGACCTCAAGCCGGAGAACCTGGAGCCCATCATGCCGCTGCTCCAGGCCAAGGAAGAGTTCCAGAAGCGTTACATCAACGAGGTGCTGGCCCGGAACAACGGCAACCGCACCAAGACGGCCAAGGACCTGGGCGTGGATCCGCGCACCATCTTCCGCCACCTGGAGAAGCTGGAGGCGGAGAAGACGGGCCGTCCCCTGCCCCCCGAGGAGGGCGAGGAACTGCTGTAGACTCCAGCCCCGCTTCCCACCATGCATCCGCACGCGACGCGAAAGCCCCGGGGCATCCTCAAGCCACTGTTGGCGGGCCTGGGCGCAGCTTCGCTCGCGGTGGGCTCCGGCTGCCTCATCCCCCAGGACGAGGCCCTGCTGGAGGGCGTGCCGGAGTTCAAGAACCGGCCGCCGCGCATCGTGGAGGAGCAGGTGGAGCCCTTCGAGCGCATCCTGCGCGCCTTCGGCGTGGGCACCTGCACGCAGGACTTCAGCGTGGTGGTGGAGGACCCGGACGTGGACGACCGCCTCACGGTGGAGTGGTACGTGGACTACAACCCGTCCGATCCCGTGGGCTTCTACCGGCAGATCGTCCTGGCCAACACCGGCCAGCCCCGCCGCGATGACCGGGGCACGCTGCGCATGGACCTGCGCTCGGCCAACAACCCGCTGGCCACGCCGGGCATCCACCTGGTGGAGGCGCTGGTGACGGACCGGCACCTCACCAACCGCCAGCCGGATCCACCCGAAGAAGTGTTCCTCGCGGACGGCGGCCTCGTGAAGAACCCGGGCTTCGTCACCTCGTACTCGTGGGTGGTGAACACCGTGCAGGGGGACTGCCAGTGAGGCGCGCGCTCCGGACCCTGGCCCTGGCGCTCTGGGTGTCGGGGGCCGGATGTGGCCTGCTCCCCGAGGACGAGCCGCCGGATCAGCTGGTGTGCCGCTCCGACGCGGAGTGCTTCTCGGGCCAGGTGTGCTTCGTGGACGGCTGCGGCAACCCCGGTGGCGACATCGTCGTGGAGGTGCAGGCCCACCCCCAGGCGGGGCTGCACGCGCAGGACTTCCCGGTGGACCGGCTGCGTCCGGAGCAGAACCTGGAGCTGTTCAGCCCCGTGCGCCTCCGGGGCCAGGTGTCGCGGGGCACGGTGCCCACCGCGGACGGAGGCACGGCCCCGGCCGCCTACCACGACCCCGTCCACCTGCTGGCCACCGGGGAGAGTCGCCTCATCCCGGGCGTCGCGCGGCGGTATGAAACGACGCTCGCCCCGGAAAACGGTACGTGGACGCTGCCCGTGGGCAGCGGCGACTACACGGTGACGCTCACGCCGGTGGACCCCACCCTGCCCCCGCTGCTGCGCACCACGTCGGTGGATCCGGGCAGCGGCGGCATGGTGACGTTCGAGCTTCCCGCGCAGGGCCGGCTCGTGTCGCTCTCGGGGACGCTGGTGCTCCAGGGCACCCAGCGCGTGGACGCGGACCTGGAGGTGCAGGCGCTGGATGAGCTGCTGCGCCCCCTGTCCCAGCGCGCGCGCATCACCCGGTCCACGGGCGCGTTCCAACTGGCGCTGAGCCTGGAGGACGCGTCGCGTGCCACGGTGCTCCTGCGCGTGTCGCCGGTGAACGCCGGGGACCTGCTGCCCTCGAAGACCTTCGTGGTGGCGCCATCCAACGGCCCCCTCGCGCCGCTGGAGCTGGGCAACCCCGGCACGCCGGTGCGCGTGGAGGGCCGCGTGCTGGAGGGCGTCTACTCGGCGCCCATCGCCGGGGCCCGCGTCTCCCTCCAGGGCCGGGTGAACGGCGGCGGCACCTTCCAGGGCGTGCCCGTGCTGACGGACAAGGACGGCCGCTACCAGCTCCTGTCCCTGCCCGGCGCTCCCGACGGGCTGCTCACGCTGGTCGTCGTCCCACCGCCCACGTCCACGGCGCGCATCACGCTCCAGCCGGTGACGGTCCCCGCGCAGGACACCACCCTGCCGGAGGTGAAGTGTCCTTCGCGCATGACCGTGACGGGCACCGTGCGTCAGCCCGACGGCAGCAACGCCGCGTCGGGCGTGCGCATCGTGGTGGAGCCGGTGGGAGCCCTGTCCGGCTGGCCCCAGTCCCCCATGGGCTTCGAGGTCCCCATCACCACCGACGCGCGAGGCGGCTTCCAGTTGGCGTTGGATCCGGGCGAGTACCGGCTGGACTTCCTGCCCGGGGAGAACCTGCCGCGCGTCAGCCGCTTCGTCACCGTGCCGCCCCAGACCCAGGAGGAGGAGCGGCTGGAGCTGGTGCCCTTCACGCTGTCGCGGGGACGTTCGTTGAGTGGCCGCATCACCCTGCCGCCGGATCCCGCGCTGGCGCCGGACGGCATCGCGGCGAACGCGTCCGTGCGCTTCTTCCGCGTGGTGACGGTGGCGGGCCGCCCCGCGTCCCTGCTGCTGGCGCAGACGGTGTCCGACAGCACGGGGAGATACTCCACCGTGCTGCCCACGCGCTGAAGACCGCTTCAGGGCAGCTTGTTGTTGTTGTTCCGGCGCGCGGTGTCGAAGGCTGCGTGCAGCGCGTCCACCGCGCCGCCCACCTCGCCCGCGTACTGCACCGCGTGGATGGTGTAGAGGTCCTGCACCTTCCCGAGCTGCTTGTAGACGGCTCTCAGCTCCGCGCGGGCGGGGTCACGCGAGTCCAGCGCGCACTCGGACTCGGACTTGCGCAGGCGCGCCAGCCACTCGGTGCGGTAGCGCATCCACTCCTGGTCGACCTTGCGCGCGGGCAGCACGTGCACGAGCTTCTCGCGCTCGGCCTCCAGGTCCTTCCAGTGGCCATCCGCGGCGTCCAGACACTCGCGCACGGTGAGCGGCGGAGTCACGGCCGGGGGTCGCTCGGGCGTCATCGCCGCCACGGAGTGCCCCACGTTCCAGATCATCCACAGCGAGAACAGCGTGGACAGCGTGATGTGGACCCCATACGCGGCGCCACGGAAGCGGCGGAAGCGGGGGTCTTTCCGGGGTTCGGGAGCGGACACGGGGTCCAGGTCTTACGACCCTGGACCCCGGGTGGCAATGCTTCCGTTTCCCGCCGTCCAGGGGAGGACGCCCCCTGGAGACGGCACCGGGAATTACCGGTTACTGGCCCGCGGGGGCGGCCGTCTGGGCCGCCGGAGCCGCCGGGACCGCCGCGCCAGGAACGCCCGCGGGCGCCGCGGCGTCACCGCCGGAGGCCGCGCGCTTGGCGGACGAGAGCCGGCCGCGGAACTGCGACAGGTACTGGGTGGCCGGGTACGTGGCCAGCGCGTCGCGCACCGTGTCCGCCGCCTTATCGTACGCGCCCGTCTCCTGGTACGACTGGGCGAGCAGCAGCATGGCGTAGTCGCGCGTCTTGGACTTCTTGTCGCCTTCCACGAAGCGGGCCAGCAGCGGCACCGCCTTGTCGTGCTGGCGCAGCTGGTTGTAGGCCGTGCCCAGGAAGAAGGACGCGTCCAGCGCATCCGCCTCACCGGGGTTCATGGCGAGGAAGCGCGACAGGTCCGACACCACCGCGTTCATCTCATTGCGGCGGAAGGCCTGCTTGCCGCGCTCGAAGGCGGCGTCGCCCGTCTCGCGGCGCAGGTTGGCGGCGCGGTCATTGAGGGCCTGGCGCTCCAGCGAGGACAGCCGCTGCGTGTCCAGCTTCACCAGCGCGTCGATGCCCTTGAGGCGCTCGTCACCGGGCAGCGTGGTCATCATCTTGTAGACCTCACCCGCGGCGCGCTGGGCCGTCAGGTGCGCGGTGGCGTCGCCCCGCTGCTTCTCCAACTGGGTGCTCAGGTCCGCGACCTGCTTCTCCAGCCGCTCGCGCTCGCTGGTGGAGCTGGAGCTGCGCGCGCCACTCACCAACACGGCGCCACCGACGGCGAGAATCACGAACAGCGCGTAGGCCACCGCCGAGGAGATCCACTGCCGCTTCTGGAAGTCCTCGTGACGCTTGCCGACCGCCTTCACCTCCGCGTGGAGGTTCTTCAGCAGGTTGTCCGTCTTGATGACGAGGTTGCGCGATTCGATGACTTCCCGGCGAAGCTCTGAGAGCTCCTTCTCGAGATCGGTCTTCGGCGTTTCAGAGGGGGGCATGGACATCTTCCTGGGACCGGAAATGACTTCGGCCGACTCACGCATGCTAGGGGACTCTCCTGGATGAGGGGCGGGTTCTTTTTCCGCTCCCCAACAGAGTTCTTGGCCAGCCTCATTCCCCGATCGCCTGGATGCCTGCGTGCCTGCCTGCCCGGATCACCGTGTCCTGGGAGTGACTAGAACGTCGGCATTGGCCGCGAGGGATCCGGTGGGAACGTATAAGTCACGCCCAGCGAGAACCAGTTGCCGCCGTTGCTGAAGCTGAAGGGGCCCTTGAAGTTCGTCGCGTCGGGGGACTCCACCGGACCGCGCAGGAACATCAGGCGGTATTCGGCGGTGATGCCCCACTTCGCGGACAGTCGCAGCGTGGCGCCGAGCGACCCCACCCAGGCCTGACCCACGTTCTCCTGAAGGGTCGAGCCCTCGCGCCTGGAGGAGATGACGGCGGGCCCGGTGTGCAGGCCCACGAAGGGCACCAGCCCCTGCGGCCCGATGTCCAGCACGCCCTGGAAGCGCAGGCCCACGAGCAGGCCGTACGCGAGCGTGCTGACCTTGCGCGACACGGTGGTGCCATCGCTCTGGCCTTCCGTGAGGCGCAGGTTCTGGGTCGTGCCGAACAGGTCCAGGCCCAGCTCCACCAGGTCCGACACCGCGTACGCGAACGTCAGCGCGCCCACCGGGGCCCCGGAGGATTCCGGCGCGCGCTCCAGGCCGGAGCCAGGGCCCTTCGCGCCGTACCAGGCGTCATAGAGCGTGGCGTTGGAGGTCAGCCGGTAGCCGGCCTCCACGGTGATGCGGCCCACGCCGTCCAGGTTGTTGGGGGCATCGCCGCCGCCCTCATCCTGGGCGAAGGCGGGCGCGGCGATCAGGGCGAACAACAGGGGCGCACGGCGGAGCATCACGGAGGAGGACACGGATCTTTCTGCCGGCGCGGGCGCGCGCGGCCCGGTGCTACAGGCGTGTGGCACACCGTAGCCCCGACCCCTCTCGCGTCAAGATTCCGATTTGTGTCCCACGGAGTGGGACGCGCTCAGCCGAATCACCGGCCAGGGGAGCGACGGCCAGCACCGCGTTCGAGTAGGGATTCGACACCCCGTCGCCCTGGACGGCACGACGCAGGCCCAGAGGCGTCGCGTGTGCGGCATGCAGTGAACGATAGGGAAGATAAATCCGGTGTGTCGATCTCCCCTCCCCTCGTTCGACGCACCTATGAACCCCGCGGGAGGGCACACTTCCCGCCCACAGGAGGAAACACCATGCGTTTCATGATGATCGTGAAGGCCAGCCCCGAAAGCGAAGCCGGCAAGCTCCCCACCACCCAGGAACTCGAGGCCATGGGGAAGTACAACGAGGAGCTGGTGAAGGCCGGCATCCTGCTCGCCGGCGAAGGGCTCCATGCCAGCTCCAAGGGGACGCGGGTGCGCTTCTCGGGGAAGCAGACCACCGTGGTCGATGGTCCGTTCACGGAGACGAAGGAGCTGGTCGCCGGCTTCTGGATCATCGAGGTGAAGTCGAAGGAGGAGGCCGTCGCCTGGGCGCGGCGCGTCCCCTTCGTGGAGGGGGAGATCGAAATCCGCCAGGTGGCCTCCGCGGAGGACTTCGCGCCGAGCGACCCCACCGGCGAGCTGATGGCGCGTGAGGAGCAGCTGCGCGCGCAGGTGGAGCAGCGCGCGAAGTCCTGATCAGCGGGCGCGTCGCTCCAGCTCCAGCAGGGGCATCTCCAACACCACCACCGTGCCGTGCGTGCATGGTGGGGTGAAGTCCGCGCGGTCCAGCTCCCCCAGCAGCGCACGAAGCTGCGCGTCGGTGAGCGGCGTGGCGGAGGCCTGGCGAGCGGCGTGACAGGCCATCACGCGCACGGCCTCCGCGAGGCTCGTGACATCCAGCGGGGCGCTGCGGGGAGGCAGTGCGCGCGACAGGGCTTCCAGGAGCGCGCGCGGATCCACGCCCTCCAATCCCGGGGGCACCGACTTGAGCGCGATGGCCGTGCCGCCGAAGGGCTCCACGTCCACGCCCAGGAGGAGCAGGGCCTCGCGGCCGTCCACCAGCGCCTTCACCGCGGCCAGGGACAGCTCCACCGTGGTGCCGAACAGCGACGGCGCGGGCGCCTTCGCCCCGTCATCCAGCCGGCGCATGTACGCCGTGAGGCGGGCCCGCTCCAGCGCGGCGTGCGGATCCAACACCACCAGCGTACCGCCAGGGCCTTCGCAGACGTGGAAGCGGCTGCCCAGCATGCCCATGGGTCGCAGCGCGACGAAGTAGCCCGGAGGCGGCGCTTCGTTGAGCTGCGGTTGCGCCTCACCGAACCCGAGCGTGCGGCCCGGCATCGAGGGGCCCGGGAACGGCCCCGGAGCGCCTCCACCGGGAGGGGCGAAGTACGAAGGGCTCAGCGGACGCGCGGGCATGGAGGGCCCCGGGGCATCCATCGCGGTGGGCAGCGGCGCGCCCCAGGTGGCCTCCTGGGCGCGGGTGAGGAAGCGCTCCACGGCGTGCGCGTAGTGCGCGGCATCCCGGGGCTGCGGGTTGGCGGCTTGCTGTTCGGGCGTGCCCAGCCAGGGGGACGCACGGAGGACCCGCGTGAGGGCGGCGCTCACCGCGTCCTGCACGCCCCGGGCGTCGGCGAAGCGCACCTCCTGCTTCTGGGGGTGCACGTTGACGTCCACCGCGCGGGGCTCCACGTCGATGTGCAGCACCACCACCGGCTGCCGGCCCGCGGGCAGGAAGTCCTGGAACGCACGCTGCACGGTGCTGATGAGGCCGCGGTCGCGGATGTAGCGGCGGTTGACGAAGGTGTAGAGGCCGCGCGCGTTGGGCAGCGTGTACTCCGGTGACGCGAGGTAGCCCGTCACGCTCACGCCCAGCCGCCGCTCCTCCACCGGGAACAGGTGCGGGAAGGACGCGGGGCCCAGCGCCGCGGCGATGCGCTCGCGCGGATCATGTTCGCTGGCGGGACTGGCGAAGAGTTCGTGGCCTTCATGCGTGGCGAAGAAGCCGACCTCCGGGTGCGCCAACGCCAGGCGCACCACGGACTCCTCGCAGTGCTTGAGCTCGGTGGCGCCCTGCCGCATGAACTTGCGGCGCGCCGGCACGTTGAAGAACAGGTCCTCCACGGTGATGACGGTGCCCACGCGGGGCGGCGCGTCCTCCACCGTCGGGGGGCCTCCGCCCTCCACGTGGATCTTCGTGCCTTCGTGGGCCTCCGGCTCCGCGGTGTGCAGCGTGAAGCGCGACACGGAGGCGATGGCGGGGATGGCCTCGCCCCGGAACCCCATGGAGTCGATGTGGAACAGGTCGTCCAGTTCGCGCAGCTTGCTGGTCGCGTGGCGCTCCAGGCAGAGCGTGGCGTCCTCGCGGTTCATCCCATGGCCGTCGTCGGAGATGGTGATGCGGCCCACGCCGCCGCCCTCCAGCTCCACGCGCACGGTGCGCGCGCCGGCGTCGAGCGAGTTCTCGCACAGCTCCTTCACCACCGAGGCGGGGCGTTCCACCACCTCGCCGGCGGCGATCTTGTTGATGAGCACGTCGCTCAGGCGCGCGATTCGGGACATGGCGACCTTCGACCCTCCGCCACCTGGATGACGTTGTCCAGAACATCACGGGCGCGCTCGGCTGACATTCCGGGACGGCTGGGCTAACACCCGACCCTGCGAATGGAAGTGATCCGAGCAGGCAAGGGCCCGATGCGCATCGCGGTGACAGGCGCCAATGGCGACTACGGCAAGCTGCTCCTGCCGAGACTGGAAGCAGACCCGGCGGTGGAGAGCATCCTCGTGCTCGACACCAAGGAACCGGTAGGAACCCGCAAGGTCGAGTTCCACCGGGTGGACCTCACCCGCTACGACGCGGAGAGCGAACTGACGGACGCGCTCACGGAGCGGCCCGTGGACGCGCTCTTCCACCTGGCCTTCCTCTTCGGACCCATCCTTAACGGCCCGCTGGCGCACGAGCTGGAGGTCATCGGCACGATGAACGTGCTGACGGCGGTGGGCCGCGCGAAGCTGCCCCGGCTGGTGGTGCCATCGCTCACCGCGGCCTACGGGGCCCGGGGCAACAACCCCGCGCTGCTGCGGGAGAATTCGCCCCTGTTCGGCTGTCCGCACAGCCGGTTCGTGAACGACAAGGTGGAGGTGGAGGGGCAGGTGCGGGCCTTCCGCGAGCGGCACCCGGACACGCGCACGCTGGTGCTGAGATTCGCACCCCTGCTCGGTCGGAGCCTGGACAATCCAGCCACGCGCCTGCTGGCCCAGGCCGTGGTGCCTACGCTCCTGGGCTTCGACCCGCTCTGGCAGGCGGTGCACGAGGACGACGCGGGCCGGGCGCTGCACCTGGCCCTGAGGGCGGACGTGGCGGGGGAATTCAACATCGTGGGG
>NZ_RAWD01000204.1:0-17780 GCF_003612065.1 Corallococcus sp. CA047B | reverse complement strand
CTCCCGCAGGCCCCATCCCCATCGGGGAGGGCATGACCATCTTCTCTCCACTCCGGGCGCGTCCAGGGGACAGGGACACGGTGAAACCCAGACTTCCGACAGCAGGCGTCCTGCTTCATCCGACCGGTGTCTCCGGAGAGGAAGCGGCCTGCGCGCGGGCGGTGGGTCCTGTCCCCGGTCGCCGCCACGTCGAGCTCGCCGCCCGCGGCAGGGCGGATCCGGCCGCGTCCAGGGACCCGTGGAAGCGTGTGGCGGCGGCATGAACCCCTTCGCCTCCACGGAGGACTCGCTCGCGGACCTCGTGCACGGGAAGCGGGAGGAAATCGTCCGGCGCTGGGTGGCTCGGATGGGGCCCTCCTTCGGGGACGAGCCTTCCTCGCTCCAGGAGCGTCTGCAGGGGATGCTCCGACTGGTGGACGGGCTGGTCCTCTCCCTGCGCCAGGGGCCGGGGGCGGAGTGGGCGGACGGCCCGGTCCGGGAGCCGGCGCGCGACCATGGCCGCAATCGCTTCCATTCCGGGGCCGCCGTGGAATCCATGGTGGAGGAGTACGCCCTGCTGCGCGAGGTCATCCTGGATGCACTGGAGTCGTCGCACCGCGCGTTGAGGCCGGAGGAGCTGCGGGCCCTCTGGCGCGCGCTGGACGGGGGCCTGACGGAGTCGGTGGGGCACTTCGTCCATGAACACGAACGGGTGTTGAGGACGCGCGAGGGGCGGCTGCAGACCATCCTCGACCATGCTCCGGCGGCCATCTACGCCAAGGACGCGCAGGGCCGCTACCTCTTCATCAACCACCCCTTCGAGGTCATCTCCGGCCACTCGCGGAGCACGGTGCTGGGACACTCCGACCTGGAGCTGTTCCCCCGGGAGACGGCGGAGCGCTTCCTGGAGAACGACCGGCGGGTGCTGAAGGCGCGCAAGCCGCTGGTGTTCGACGAGGAGGTGCCCCAGTCCGACGGGCTCCACATCTACCACACGCTGAAGTTCCCCCTGCCCACCGTCGCGGATGGCGAGGCGTGGGTCGTGTGCGGCGTGTCCACGGACACCACCGTCACCCGGGTGCTGCGCCAGGAGCGGGACGAGGCCCGCGAGCAACTGCAGCGCGTGCTCACCCAGCTGCCCGTCGTCCTCTGGGCCTTCGACGCCCAGGGCATCATCACCCTGGTGGAGGGCGAAGGGGTCAAGGCCGTGGCCGAGCAGTCCGAGGCGATGCGCGGGCGCTCCGTGTTCGAGCTGCTGCGGGACCGGCGGGAAGTGTTGGAGGCCGTCCTGCGCGCGCTGGCCGGGGAGCGGCTGTCCATCGAGATGTACATGTTCGACATCTGGTTCGAGGTCCGCTTCCTGCCGGTGTTCGACGTGGACGGCCGGGTGGTGAGCGTGTCGGGCGTGTCGCTGGACATCACCGAGCGGCACCGGGCGGAGCAGGAGCTGCGCGAGTCGGAGACCCGCTACCGGCTGGCCACCCTGGCCACCCGCGACATCATCTGGGACTGGGATCTGCTGACGAATGAGATCCACTGGAGCGAGCTGGCGGCGCGCGTCCTGCGGCTGGATACGTCCAGGGACGCGGCCCCCATGAACATGGCGTGGTGGGCCTCCAGCCTGCACCCCGAGGACCGCGTGCGGGTGACGCAGGAACTGCTGGACGCCATCGACAGTCCCGAAGGCCGCTGGGTGACGGCGTACCGGCTGCGGCGGGGCGACGGCACCTGGGCCTTCGTCGAGGACCGGGGCCGCGTGGTGAAGAACCTGGAGGGACGTCCGTTCCGCATGGTGGGCGCCATGCAGGACGTCACCGACCGGCACGCGGCCGAGACGGAGGCGAAGCGCCGCGCGGAGTTCGAGCAGCTGCTCATCGGCATCGTCGGGCACGACCTGCGCAACCCCATCTCCGCCATCACCATGGCGGCCACGACCCTGGCGCGGCGCGAGGACGCGGATCCGCGCGAACAGAAGGCCGTCGCCCGCATCCTCTCCAGCGCGGAGCGCGCCCAGCGCATGCTGCATGACGTGCTGGACTTCACCCAGGCCCGGCTGGGCGGCGGCATCCCCATGGCGCCCCGCTCGGTGGACCTCGTGGAGCTGGTGCGTCAGGTGATGGACGAGGTGCAGCAGGCCCACCCCGACCGGCGGCTGGAGGTGGACCACCGGGGCAACACCCAGCTGTCGTGCGACCCGGACCGGCTGGCGCAGGTCATCACCAACCTGGTGAACAACGCGCTCGCGTACGGGGACGCCCTCTGCCCCGTGCGCGTGCGGCTGCGCGGTCATGCGGGGATGGTGACGCTCGCGGTGAAGAACCAGGGCCGCCCGATTCCGCCCGCCCTGATGCCGCACCTGTTCGAACCCCTCAAGCGCGCGGAGATCAGCGAGGGCAACCGCATGGCCCACGGGCTGGGGCTGGGGCTGTTCATCGTGAAGCACATCGTGGATGCGCACGCGGGCCGCCTGCGCGTGCGCTCCAACGCCCAGGATGGCACCACGTTCCTCGTGCACCTGCCGCGCGAGCCCCCGCTGGAGGGGGGCGGGTAGGGGGCATTGCGCCCCTCAGACGCGGGAGCGCCAGACGAGCGCGCCCCCCACCGCCACCAGCACGGGCAGGACTCCGGCGGTGAGCAGCGCGCCATGCGGCCCGGCCGTGTCCAGCAGCACGGCGACCAGCCCGCTGCCCAGCCCCAGGCCCAGCGCGAAGCTGGCGTTGGAGAGCGCGAAGCCCTCCGCCTGACGGCTGTCCGGAAGCTGCCGCTGCAGCAGCGTCGCCTGCATCGCCGACTGCGGCGCCAGGAAGAGGCCCGCCGCCGCCAGGGCCGCGCCCAGGGCCCAGAGGTTCGCCACCAGGCCCAGCGGCACCAGCAGCACGCCCCACAGCGCCAGGAACAAGAGACAGCGGCCCAGGATGACGCCGTCCCGGGTGACGCGTCCCTTCAGCGTGCTTGTGTACAGCAGGCCGCCCACGGCGCTCGCGGCGGACAGGAGCGCGGTGAGTCCACCCCAGGCCTCGGGACGCGAGCCCACCTGGACGAGCCGTGGCGGCAGCGCGGCGTCCACCACGCCCCAGCTCACCCCGACCGCCAGCGACGACAGGTAGAGGAGCCTCGGCAGTCCCCGGAAGAAGGGCGCGAGCGACGCCAGCGTGGCGGCCACCGGAGGTCCGGGCACCGGCTCGCGGTCCGGCAGGAGGAGGTTGAGCGCCAGCGCCGAAAGCCCGGTCAGCGCGATGGCGCCCACGCCCAGCGTCGCATCGGCCAGCGCGAGCATGCCCACCAGCGACGGGCCCAATATCCACTGCACCTCCATCAGCACCGCGTCGATGGCGAACGCCGCCTCCAGCCGCGCCCGGGGCACCAGCGCGGGGAGGAGCGCGCGGTAGGCCGCGACGACCCCCGCGGGCACCACGCCGCCCACCACCGACAACGGCAACAGCAGCCACAGGGACGCCTTGAGGTGGCATGCGAGCGCGAGCGCCAGGAACACCGTGGCCTGGGTGAGCAGGGGGTTGCGCAACCCGCCCGGCAGGCGCCGCCGGTCCAGGGTGCGGCCCCGGAACGGTGCCGCCGCGGCCATGCCCATCGCGTAGCCACTGGCCATCCACGCGCCCTGCGAGAACGCCCCCGTGGCCTGTTCGCCCGCCAGCAGCAACGCGAAGGGCGCCATCGTCCCGCCCAGCCGCGCGAACGCACTCGCCACCACCCAGCGGCGCCAGCCGGCCTCGCCCCACAACTCCCGCTGCGCCCGCCACGAACCGCCCGGCTGCAAGGGCGCCGCGTCCGGGCCTGGGACGTCTTCCGGCCCTGGCGCGGAGGTGCCGCCGGACGCCCCCCGCGCTTCGTCCCTCGCCGCGTCCTCCCGTCCCGCCATGGGCGTCTTCCTAGCGGAGATGGGTCCGGCCGTCTGCCCGGCGCAAGCCTTGAGCCTCCAGGAGCAGGGGCGCGCTTGCCCTGGGAGGACGGCCCGGGTAGCAACGGGGCCTCCGGTGGGGATGGCCTTGCCTTCCGGGTGTCGAGCGGAGGGTCGCAATGAACAAGAAGTGGGTCATCGGTGGGGTGCTGGGCGTCGTGGGGCTCGTCGTGGTGGGCCTGCTGGGGCTCGTCGCGCTGGGCGTCTGGGCGGACCGCGACATGGGCGGCTCGGGCGTGGACGCGCTCATGGACTCGCAGGCCCTCACCCAGCGGTTCGCGGAGCTCAACACCCGCTATCCCTTCACGCCGCCCCCGGCGGGCCAGGGACTGAAGCTGGACGAGGCGCGGCTCGAGCCCTACCTGGCCGTGCGCGAGGCGACGCTGCCCGCCTACGACGTGCTCGCGAAGGAGTCCGTCGACTTCGTGCAGAAGCACAGCGCCGCCCTGGACCGCCGGGACTCGCGCACCCTGCTCAAGGCCGCCGGGGCCTCCCTGCGGATGATGGGCAAGGCCCAGGCCGTGCTCGCCACCAACCTGGACGCCCAGCGCATGTCGCCCCTGGAGTTCCAGGCCATCACCGCGGTGCTGTACCCGCCCCCGCCCCCGGCCGCGCCGCCCACCGGGGCCGCGGAACAGGCCGCCGTGTCCCTGCCGTCGTCGCCGGAGAACCTCGCGCTCCTGGAGCAGCAGCTGGCCGCCATCACGCCCCAGCTGGAGGATCCGAAGCTCACCGAGTCGGAGCGGCTCCAACTGGAGCAGCGCCGCGCGGGCCTGCGCAAGTACATCACCACGCTGGAGCAGGCCTCGGGCAAGGACGTGAAGCAGGCCAACGCCCCGCTCCTGGAGAAGCACCGCGAGCGCATCGCGAAGGTGGCCAACCGCACCTTCGATGACCTCCTGGTGAACCCCCGGCCTCCGGGGACCGCGCGGCGTCCCAAGCGCTGAAGCGCCGCCCGGGCCGCGTGGACGCTCAGGCCTCCACGTGGCGGGTGCGGTGCGCGAGGCTTGCCCCCACCGCGGTGCCGATGACGACCAGGATGATGGCCACCGACAGGAGCGGCGGGATGTGCACCCACTGCTCCACCACCATCTTCACGCCCGCGAACGCCAGCACCCCCGCCAGGCCGTAGTGCAGGTAGCGCAGCTGCCCCACCGCCCCGGCGATGACCAGGTACAGCGCGCGCAGCCCCAGGATGGCGAAGGCGTTGGAGCTGTAGAGGATGAACGTGTCGGTGGTGACGGAGAACGCCGCCGGCACCGAGTCCACCGCGAACAGGATGTCCGTCACCTCCAGGCCGATGAGCGCCAGCAGGAGCGGCGTCACCAGCCTGCGGCCCTGGTGCTTCACGAAGAAGTGCGGCCCCTCCACCTGGTCGCTCACCGGAAGCCTTCGCGACAGCCACCGCACCACGCGGTTGTCCTGCTGCTTCGACGGGTCCTCGCGAAAGACGCGCCACGCGGTGATGAGCAGGATGGCGCCGAAGACGTACGACACCCAGCCCCAGCGCTGCAGCGCCGCCGCGCCCACGAAGATGAACAGCGCCCGGAACACCAGCGCGCCGAAGATGCCCAGGAAGAGCACCTCGTGCTGGTACTTCTGGGGCACGTTCAGGCTGCGGAAGATGACGAGGAAGACGAAGACGTTGTCCAGGCTCAGGCTCTTCTCGATGAGCCACGCCGCCAGGTACTCATGGCCGCGCTCGCTGCCCAGCGTCACCCACACGAAGCCACAGAAGGCCAGCCCCAACCCCACCCACGCCAGACTCCACAGGATGGCCGCGCGGTGCGACTGGCCCCGCCCGCCCCGGTGGGCCAGCAGGTCCACCACCAGCAGCGCCAGCAACAACGCCCAGAAGACGATCCAGGCCCAGGAAGGGGTGCTTTGCATGACCCCCGCAAACTAGGCATTCCCCCGACTTCCGCTCGGCGCAAGGGCCCGCCCGGAGTCAGCCCTTACCCAGATTCACCGCTTGACGCGTTGCGTTGTATGGTGTTGGAACAGTCAGGGTGAGGGTTGTCTTCTCCCTCGCACAGGATGTGATACTTCCCTGGAAGGCTTGAACCTCATGATTCTCAACACTCCAAAGGCGGTGCGATGAACACGGTCATCTTCGCTTGTAAGCAGAGTGCGGGCAGCTCGCAGATCGCGGCGGCCTTCTTCAACGTGATGGCGGATCCCTCGAAGGTCCGGGCGATCGCGGCGGGGATGCAGCCGGCCGACCGAGTGCAGGCTGAAGTGCTCGCCACGATGAAGGACATCACCGTGGACATGACGGGCGCGAAGCCGACGCAGTTGACGGCGGAGCTGGCCAAGAGCGCGCAGGTGCTGGTGACGCTGGGCAACGTGTCCGACGCGCCGTCCACCCCGGGCCAGGAGCGCGTGGAATGGACGATGATTGAAGACACGGCGGGCAAGTCCGCGGCGGACGTGGAGAAGATCCGCGACACGCTGGCGGCCCTGGTGTCGGGCTTCGTGGAGAGCCACGGCTGGGAACGTCCTCCCGCGCCGTAAGCCACACGCAACACCCGCGGAGTGCGTCTTCCGCGGGGAGGGTGCAGCAGCACGGATCCCTTCCGTGAATCGTGGGTGCCCGGGCCCGAGGACGGGCGGGCGGACGGTTCAAACGGAAGGGATGGGGACCTGCGACGGGGCGTCGCGGGTCGGGGGGGCCTGACCGGGCCCGTGGCAGTGTGAAATGGCGGGTGGCTTGAAATCAGAGGTGGGCTTGCCGCACGCTGTGTCCGTTCGCGGACACGCGGTTCGCGCTCCCCACTCCCAGGCCTCCTTCGATGCTCTCCGTCCTCCTCGCCGGGCTGCTTTCGCAGACGGCGCCCGCGGTTCCCGCCCGTCAGCAGGGCGTGCCCATTGGCAGGGGCGAAAAGCTGCCCACCGTGCGTCTGAGCGCGCCGTCCGGCGGGTGGACGGTGGACCGGATGCTGCTCATCGAGGGCACGGTGAGCGACCCCACGGTGGATCCGGTGGTCGTCTCCATCAACGGCGACCGCTACCTGATGCGCACGCAAGGGGGCCGCTTCAGCCGGAAGTTCCCGGCGGCGAGCGGCAAGAACATCGTCACCGTGATGGCGACGAACAAGGGCGGCACGGCGCGCACGCAAGCGACGAGCTACGCGCAGGTGCCCCCGGTGCCGCTCAAGGCCATCCTCACGAGCGACACGGACGGCGTCTACACGGACCTGCACATCTACGAGCCCACCGACGCGAGCAGCGCGGGGGACACGCTCGACGTGACGTCGATGGCGCACGTGTACTGGGCGGACACGGACAGCCCGTCCGGCGGCACGTTCTTCCTCAACTCGCAGGGGGGGGACTTCGACCAGCCGGCGTACGGCCCGTACCTCTACATCCACCGCTCGCCGCCCAAGGGCGTGTACCTCATCGCGACCAACTACTGGCCCAGCGGCGACAAGGCGCACACGGTGGCGACGCTCAACCTGGCGCTCTTCGAGGGCACGCCGGGCGAGGTCCGCCGCCGCGTGCGCATCCCGCTGGCGACGCCCGGCACGACGCGGGTGCTGGCGTGGGTGAACATCCTGGGCGACGGACAGGCGGAGGTGTACGTGCCGTCCGCGGATCCGAAGCCGAAGGGCGAGCGCTGGCCCACGAACCTGGACGAGGCGCTCAAGGAACTTCAGGCGAGCGGCGACTCCGATTCGGGTGAGGGTGAAGGCGGGTACTGAAGGCGACGTGTCGCCGACGGTGCGGCCCCTCCCATGCGCGTCCTGATGCTCTCCCTGTTGCTGCATGCCGCGCCGGTGACGCCGGTGGCGGCTGCGTCGCTTCCCACCTCCGAATCCGTTGCGCCGGAGACGCGTGCGCGGCTGTTGCGCCGTGAGGTGGCGCAGGTGGCGCTCGCGCAGGTGCGGGCCCCGGACGCCGCGTGGCAGCCCGCGCAGCGCGACTGCGCGGGCCTCATCCGCTACGCCTACCGCACGGCCTACCGGCGCGTGGCCTCTGAACGTCTTGCCTCCCCGCTGTGGAAGGACACGCGCGGCGAGCCCTCCGACTTCGCGGACGCGGAGACGCTGCTGGTCCGCAACTTCACCGCGCTGGGACGGGACGCGGCCACGCGCGAAGCGCTGCGCACCGGCGACGTGGTGGCCTTCCGCCAGGAGCACGACGCGGGCCCCGTCTTCCACCTGATGCTCGTGGTGCGCCCGGAGGACCGGGCCCATGCCCCCGCGCGCGTCGTCTACCACCCCGGTGAGGCGGGCGCGTCCGTGCGCACCGGGGTCCTCGATTCGCTCGCCACCGAGGCGCCGCTGGAGTGGCGCCCCGTGCCGGCCAACGCCGCCTTCCTCGGCTTCTTCCGTTTCAAGGAGTGGATGTCATGACGTCTCCCGTGAGCCCGCCGCCGCCCGCCAAGGGCCCGGGCCCCTCGTCCGCCGTGCGCATCGCGCTCGTCGGCGCACTCGTCGTGGGCGTGGGCGTGGGGGCCTTCGTCCTGGGCCGCAGGGGCAGTGGCGGTTCCTCGGGCCCCGCCTTCTCCTCCGGCGAGCGCCAGGGTCCTCCGACCGCGGGCGCCACCGTGGAGGGCATGCCGGAGGTGCCGTCCGAGCCGACGAAGATGGACGTGCCCGGCTCCATCGCCACCGCCGCCATCTGGGTGGACGTGCACGCGCCCGGCAAGGTGCGCGACGCGCTGGCGCGCAACGCATGGCTGAAGGAGCAGTTGGGCAAGCCGCTGGGCCAGGGCTTCGTGAGCGGCTGGGCCGCGTTCATGGGCTCCACCGGCGATGACCTCAAGGCGTCCTTCAAGGGCGCGGTGCTGGACGTGGTGGCGGGCCAGTTGCTGGACGCCCCCTTCCGCACCGTGTGGTTCAGCGGTGACACGCGGGCCGGAACGCCCGCGCTCATCGTCCCCAAGGCGGACAAGAAGTCCCGGGCGGCGTGGGACGCGCTGGACGGGGTGGCGAAGCGCGGAGGGATGACGGCGGCCAGCTGCCCCGACAGCGCGGTGAAGGTGCCCGAGGGCGGCTTCCACCTGTCGCGCTGGCTGGTCGCGGAGCAGCAGCTGTGGGCCGCTCGCACGGAGGACCGGCTGGTGCTCGCGCGGCACCCGGTGGTGGTGCTCCAGGGCCTGTGCACGCCCCTGCCGAAGCTGGAGGCGGACGACGGCGTGGACGTGGAGGTGGGGTTCAATCCGGACGCCTACGGCCGCGAAGCGCAGTTGCTCACCCACGTGCTGGGCATGACCGGGAACGCGCGGTTGCTGTTCGGCGTGGACGGAGACCGGCTGGTGGGCCGTGGCATCGCGGGGACCCTGTCGCCGTCCCACCCGCCCTACACCGAGCCCATCTCGGAGGACCTGCTGAAGCTGGTGCCGGAGGAGACGCCGGTGCTGTTCGCGTTCAACCTGACGCTGCCCGAGTCGCTGGAGCCCGAGGTGCTGAAGACGCACTGGGAGGGCAAGAGCGCGCAGGAGGTCCGGACGCGCACGCGTCAGGTGGCCCTGGTGTGGACGCCGCGCGGCATCGCCTCGCTGGAGCCGGAGCTGGCCCTGGTGTGGGGCAGCGAGCAGGACGCGGCAGGGGTGCAGGCGCTGTTCTCCGGGGGCGCGCGGACGTTGAAGACCGCCACGCTGTGCAAGCACGTGGTGCTGGCGACGAGTGACGCGGAGCTCGAGCGCCTCAAGAAGGCGTGCGAGGGCCGCGCGCCCAACCTGCTGAACGCCGCGGGCCCGGTGGTGACGGGGCTGCGCGCGCCCGCGTCGGTGATGCTCGGCATCAACACGGGGCGGCTGCTGGGCGGGCTCTTGATGGACGGCTACACGTCGGAGGCGCGCGTGGACCGCGCATCGCCCCTGCCGAAGGCAGCGCCTCCGGAAATCGAAGCGGCCCGCCGCGACCTGGAGTCCCTGCCGTACCTGGGGCTCCGCGGCAAGGTCGTGGGCTACGGCCCCGAACTGGTGTCGGAAGGATTTGGAACATGAAGACGTCGGTGCGTTTCGCGGCCCTGGCCGCGCTCCTGGTGTCCGGCGTGGCGCTGGCCAAGCCGCTCTACATCACCGTGCCCCGCTCCTACGGCAGTGGCGAGCCCGTCGCGGTGGACGTCGCCTTCGAGGACAAGGGCCCCGTGGAGCTGCGCGTGTTGCAGCCCGCGAACCTGGACGCCTTCATCCGCGCGCAGGGCGACCTGCGGCGCGCGTACCAGACGCCGCCCACGCTCATCAACCCGGGCCGGGGCCTGAGCCGCGGCCTCAATGCGGTGCGCATGCCGGGCCTCGCGCTGATGGAGGCGCTGAGCCCTGGCTTCCGCGAGGAGGTCGGAGATGTCCTGCCGAAGCCTCCTCCGGAGACGTCCTCGGAGGAGCCGCTGGCGAAGGTGGCCGAAGGGCCGGAGAAGCTGGTGGGCACGCCGCCGGGCTTCACGGTGGTGCGCAGCCAGTGGCTCAACCTGGACCTGGGCGGCGCGGACCGGGACTTCAACGTGCCGGGCTTCGACACCGGCGGCGGTAGCAGCGGCTTCCAGGAGCGCCGCGTGCTGCTGGCCCCGCTGCCCCCGGGCGCCTACGTGCTCCAACTGGTGCAGGGGCGCATCGAGGGTCAGGTGGTGCTCGTCGTCAGCGACGTCACCGTGCAGCTCAAGCAGACCGACGGTCAGGTGCTGGTGCGCGTGGCGGGGCGTGATCAGCAGCCCCGCGCGGGCGCGCAGGTGCAGGTGTACCTGCCCACGGGCAAGGGCCCCACGGGCACGACGGACGACAAGGGCGAGGTGACGCTGGCCGTGACGGAGCCGCGCATCCTGGCCACGGTGTCGTCCGGCAAGGACACGGCCATCGTGGACACGGACTTCTACTCCGCGCTGGCGGTGGCGCCGGACGTGTTCATCTACAGCGACCGGCCCATCTACAAGCCGGGCCACGAGGTGAAGTTCCGGGGGCTCGTGCGGCAGCCGGACACGTTCCTCGCGCGGCTGTTCACGCCGAAGAAGCGCGACGTGCGCGTGAAGCTGGTGTCGCAGGAGGGCCGAGAAATCATCACGCGCGCGGCGGTGGACGAATTCGGCGCGTTCAACGGCACGATGAAGGTGCCGGACGACCTGGGCACGGGCGTGCTGCGCATCGAGGCGGACCTGGACTCGCAGCCCTACCAGGGCGAGGCGCGCGTGCAGGACTACGTGAAGCCCACGTTCTACCTGGAGGTGCAGCCGGCGTCGGAGACGGTGGAGCCGGGCAAGACGGTGAGCGTCACGGTGCGCGCGCGGCGCTACGCGGGCGGCGTGCCGAAGGGCGCGAAGTACGAGGTCTTCCTCTACCGCAGCCTGCTGGACGCGCCCGCGTGGGTGGACGACGCGGGCAAGGGCGGCCAGGGCAGCGCGGTGACGTACGGTTCGGCGTCCAGCAGCGAGGGCAAGCTGAGCGTGCCGGAGCGGCTTTACTCCTCCATCGCGGAGCGCTCGGCCACGGACGATCCGTGGTCCAGCGCGAGCGAGTTCGACGCGGAGGGCGAGGCCCAGGTGGAGATCGCCGTCCCCGCGCTCAAGCCGGGCGAGGAGCGGCTGCCGTACCGCTACAGCCTCACCGTGCGCGCGCGGGATGATCAGGAGACGTTCGCCACCAGCACCGCCGCCTTCTTCCTGTCGAAGGTGGAGGTGATGGGTGTGGCGCGCTACTCCGACGCGGTGGTCGCGAAGGGGACGGAGGCGCTCCTGTCCGTGCGCGCCACCACGCTGTCCGGCAAGCCCTACGGCGTCACCACGGGGGAGGTGTCCTTCGTGCTGCGCCGGGCGGATGGCAGCGAGGAGCCGCTGGGCACGCAGACCTTCACCACGGCGCAGGACGGCACGGTGCGGCAGAAGGTGCCCACCACCCACGTGGGCGCGGTCATCGCGAACGTGACGGTGAAGGACAAGAAGGGCGAGGCGTGGACGGGCGAGGAGTCGCTGCTCGTCATCGGTGGCGCGGATGAGCCGGTGGCGCAGGTGCCCAACATGACGCTCGCGTCGCTGTCCGGCACGCTGGCGCCGGGGGACTCCGCGAAGCTGGTCGCGCTGATGCCGGATGGCTGGGGGCAGGGCGGCAAGGACCAGGGCCCGGTGTGGGTGACGCTGACGGGCGCGGGCCTGTACGGCACCACGGTGGTGCCGCTGAAGGGCCGCACGCTGGTGCACGCGTTCCCGGTGGAGAAGCGCTTCGGCAGCGCGGTGTACGCGTCCGTGGCGTACCCCACGGCGACGGGCCGCTGGGAGGAGCGCACGGTGGCGTTCCGCATCGTGCCGAAGGAGCGCACCCTCACCGTGGCGTTGCAGGCGCGCCGCGCGGAGGCGCTGCCGCTCACCGAGCAGGTGGTGGACGTGCGCGTCACCGACCACGAGGGCAAGGGCGTGTCCGCGCAGCTGTCCGTGGGCGTGGTGGACAAGGCCGTGTACGCCATCCAGTCGGAGTTCCGTCCGGGCGTGCTGGACTTCTTCTATCCGCCCGCGCGCGACAACGTGACGAGCTTCTATTCGGCGGAGTTCCAGGGCTACGGCTATGGCGAGCAGCTGGCGCGCAAGATGGCCGGGCTGCCGGACCACGCGTTCGCGTCCATCAAGCCGCCCACCCGGAACGTGAAGGACCTGGAGAAGGACACCGCGCACTGGGACCCGGCGGTGGTGACGGACCGGGACGGCCGCGCGACGGTGCGCTTCACGCTGCCCTCCAACCAGACGCTGTGGGTGGTGACGGCGGTGGCGGCGGACACGTCCGGCCGCTTCGGTGAAGGCACCTCCGAGTTCGCCACGCGCGGCGGCCTCAACGTCTACGCGGCGCTGCCGCAGTTCCTGCGCGAGGGCGACGAGGCGCTGGCCTCCGTGCGCCTGTCCGCGGGGGAGAAGTCCAAGGGCAGCCAGATGCTGGACCTGCGCATCCAGCCGGGAGGGGCGCTCCAGGCGGAGGCCACCCAGAAGAAGCTGGAGCTGGGGCAGGGCGGTGAGCAGGTGGTGCCAGTGACGCTGCGCGCGTCGAAGACGGGCCCCGCCGAGCTCGCGGTGGACGTGACGGGCGGCAAGGACCCCTTGCGCGACCTGAAGCGCTTCGACGTGGCGCCGGCCTCGGTGGAGGACGCGGTGCAGGTGAGCGCGTGGGGCGGCGGCGCGCTGGCGCTGGACGCTCCTGGCTCCGCGACGCTGACGCGCGTGGAGCTGGTGCTCCAGCCGTCCACGGTGGACGCGGCGCTCACGCAGGTGCGCGAGCTGCTGACGTATCCGTACGGGTGCCTGGAGCAACTGGTCTCCACGACGGTGCCCAACGTGGCGGTGTTCCAGGTGCTCCAGAAGGCGGGCGCGCTGGAGAAGTTGGACCCCGAGTCGCAGGCGCTGCTGGCGGAGGCGCGCAGCCGCTCCGTGCAGGGCACGTCCCGCATCCTGGGGCTCGCGGTGAAGGGCGGCGGCTTCACCTGGTTCGGGGGCTACAGCGAGCCCAGCCTGCCGCTCACGCTCATCGCGCTGGACGGTCTGGCGTACGCGTCCGAGGCGGGGCTGGTGGACCGCGACGACGCGCGCATCGCGGAGAGCGCGAAGTGGCTGGAGGCGCAGGAGGGCCTGCCGCCCGAGTACGACGCCACGCGCGCCTATGTGCTGGCGCGGCTGCAGGGCCCGCGTCAGGCGGCGCGGGTGCGCGCGCTGGTGGAGGGTGCGCCGTCAGGGGACCTGTATCCGCTGGCGCTCGCGGTGCTGGCCGCGGAGAAGGCGGGCGTGATGAAGGAGCCCGCGCTCCAGGCGCGCATCCAGGCGCTGGTGAAGCAGAGCGGCGAGGGCTTCGTGAAGCTCGCGAGCCTCAAGGGTGAAGCGGAGACGTCCGAGGCGTTCTACCGCTTCCCGCTGCGGCGCGTGGGCCTCACGGCCATCACCGCGCACGCGGCGTCGTTCGGTTCGCTGGATGTCACGCGCGCTCGCAAGCGCATCCTGGAGATGCTGAGCGAGCCGGGGCTGTCCACCTTCGACCGGAGCACGGCGCTGTTGCATTCGCTGTGGCTGGTGGAGCGGGACGCGAAGGCGTTCAAGGGCATGACGCCGCCGGAGGTGAAGGGCGCGGCGTCGCCGGTGAAGTTCACGTCGCGCGGCATGGGGCTCGTCGCCACGCTGCCGGCGGGAACCCGCACGGTGGACGTGGGCGGCTTCGACGGCGTGGCCACGCTGCGCGCCGCCGCGACGACGCCGCTCAAGCAGGTGCAGGCGCGCGTGGAGGGCATGTCCGTCAACCGCGCGTACTACGTGCTGCGCGAGGGCGGGAAGGTGAAGCTGGAGCCAGGGGCCACGGTGACGCAGGGCGAGGAGGTCTACGTGGAGCTGACGCTGGATGCGCGCGGGGACAACCGGGCGCGCTCGGCGTACTACGTGGTGGAGGACGCGGTGCCGGCGGGCTTCGTCGCGCTGCAGGAGGACAAGGCCTTCCGCGGTCCGCCGCACTCGCTGCCGCTGGTGCCGGAGGCGCTCAAGCGCCGGCAGTTGGACCCCGCGCAGGCCACGTTCTTCTTCGAGGAGCCGGCGTGGTGGAGCGACAGCCCGCGCACGGTGGGCTACGTGATGCGCGCGCAGTTCGCGGGCACGTTCGCCGCGCCGCCGGCCACCATCGAGGACATGTATTCGGCGCGCATCCGGGGCCGCACGGCGTCGGACGTGTTGAAGGTGGTGCCCTCGAAGACGTCCGTGAGCGACCTGTAGCCCATGGGGTGGGCCGTCGCCGTCGCCGTGTTGTTGTCGGCTTCGCCCACCTTCGTCACGCGAGGGGATGTGACGCCGGAAGCGGACCTGCGCAAGCAAGCGCAGGCCGCCTGGACGGCTGTGGAGACGCAGTACGCGGCGCAGGCGGGCGGCCTTCCGACACGGGCCCCCGCCTCCGTGGCGCTCCAGAAGGGCCTGGCCCTGCCTCCCGAGCGCAACGCGCAAGGGCGGCCCGGCGTCGTGGAACTGCGGCAGAACACGCCGGGCGTGCTGGATGAAAAGCTGCGCACGGCCTTGCGGCACGAACTGGCGCACCAGCTCCTGTGGTGGGCGTGTCCCGCGTCCAGCGAGGACCGGCTCTTCCATGAGGCGTTCGCGCTGACGGTGAGCGGAGAGCTGCCCGCGTGGCGCGAGGCGCCCTATCAATCGCTGTCGCGCGCGGCGAAGGAGGTGGCGAACGCGCCCCAGGTGGACACGTCCCGGGCTCGGCGGGGACTGGCGCGCATCTTGGGCGAGCACCCGGGGTTTCCCGCCGCGCTGACGCGCCGGTTGCGCCAGTGTCATGACGGGACGCGGTGGGCCTCGCCCCTGTCGGTGGAGGAGCTGGCGGACGTGGCGGTGCTCGCGCCGGAGGCGGCCACGGTGGTGGTGAGCCGGCATTCGGGAGAGGTGCTGCTCGCGGAGGGTGATGTGCGAAGGGCGGTGCCGTATGGCTCCACGCTCAAGCCGTTCCTGTACGCGGCCGGCACGGGGGCGACTGGAGCCTCTTCGGACACCGCGTCACCTCCACTGCTCGCGCCGCGTCCCGGTGTGCAGGAGTGGGCCTGTGGCGCGGGGCTCCCCGCGAAGGTCGATGCACGGGTCGCGCTGCTGCGCTCCTGCAACGGCTACTTCCTGGACTGGGAGGCCACGGGCCGCGCACCCCGCGCGTTCGGCCACTGGGGACCGGTGCTGTCGGCGGTGGGCCTCACCGGCCTGCCCGAGGACATGACGGAGGCCATCGGGCTTCGCTCCGCGCACGGCCTGTCCCCGTGGGGCATGGCGCAGGCGTACCGGTTGCTCGCGGAAGCCCGGCCGGATGTCCTCGCGCTCCTCACCGGCAACGTGGAGGAAGGCACGCTCAGCGGCCTGTCCACGTCGAAGGCGCTGAAGGGCGTGGCCACCAAGACGGGCACCGTGCGCGATGCCGCCAGCCGTCCCCAGTTCGGGTGGATCGCCGCCGTGGACGCGGACCTCGTCGTCGTGGCCGTGCGGCCCGGCAAGATGCCCCGGCACTTCGCGGACGAAATCCCCGCGCTCCTCGCCCGCGTGCGCAAGCAGACGGCGGGCCTGGAGTCCGCGCACGTACAGGTGCTCGGCCTGCTGCCCTCCGCGTCCGTGGAGGCGCGCTGCGCGGGCGCCGGCTTCGCGCTGGAGGACGGCGCGCCACGCCCCGTGTCCACGGACTTCTCCCGCCTGGACGCGCTCACCGCGAAGGGCCCGGCGGTGTGTCTGGGCAGTCCCTGGCGCGTGCGCTTTCCGGACGGCCCCGACGGCGGCCGTGACTACGCGGGCGTCTTCTCCGGGTCCACGCCGCCGCCGTATCGCCCACCTCCGGGCGTGCCCACCACGCCCAGCGCGCTCAAGGCCCGACGCGGCTCGGACTTCGTCTTCCGCACCACGCGCGTGCAGTACACCGCCGGCGTCATCGCCGCCGAGGACGTCACGCTGCAAGGCGAGGCCCGCGTCGCGCTGGCCCGCGTGGTCGCCCACAACGAGCGCCACGCCACGACCCGGCACCCCGGCCGCGCCGTCTGTGACACCACCCACTGTCAGGCCTTCCGGGGCACCGTGCGCATGCGTCCCGAGGAGGCCCGCGCGCTCAAGCTGCCCGCACTGAAGTGGGACGCGTGGCTGACCTTCTCGCAAGGCGGCGACACCCCCTGGCGCGAGTCCCGTCCTCGCGCCCAGGTGGAGTCCCTGCTGGGCACCCGCCTGGTGTCGCTGCGCTTCGAAGCCGGACGCGTGCGCTACCTGCGCACCGACGGTGAGGCCGGCGCCCCGTACGAGGAAGCGCGCTCGCTGCCGTGCGACACGCTGCGCGCGGGCCTTCGGCTTCCTTCCTGTCCCCAGCGCGCGTCCTTCGACGGCGCCCAGGTGCTCTTCGAAGGGCAGGGCCGGGGCCACGGCGAGGGGCTGGACGTCGAAGCCGCCAAGGCCGCCACGGGCCTCTCCAGCGAGGTCCTCCTGGAGCGCGCATATGGCGCGTTGCCCGTCACATCCCCTGCACCCTGAAGACACCCGTCGCGGCGCTGTCCGTGGGGTGACAGGACATCATCCCGGGGTGCTCGCGCCCGGGGGCGGGGCTGTCGGCCGGGCAGCCCTGGCAACCGGCTTCCCCATCACCACCTTCCTCCCGTCATTCAGCCATTCGGGCGATGCACGGGAGGGGTGAATCATGGGCAACAAGAACTGGAAGACGCGGGCGGTGGCGGCGGCGGTGATGACGGGGTTGCTGGGCTTCGCGGCCCACGCCGAAGACACCATGTCCAAGCAGGAGAAGGAGATGGAGAAGCAGGGCAAGGCCGTGGGTGAGGCGGCCTCCAAGCGGGTGAAGTACGTCGGCTCGCTGGCCCTCTTCAACAACCGGCAGATCGAACTGGCGACCCTCGCGGAGGAGCAGGCGTCGGATCCCCGGGTGAAGGAGTTCGCCACCAAGATCCGCACCGACCACGAGAGCAACAACCAGACGCTGCGCACGTGGGCGGAGAACCAGAAGATGACCATCAGCGCGCTGAGCGACGGAAGCACGTCCGACACGGGCGTGGGTGGCTCCGGCGTGCAGCAGGGCTACGAGAAGGGGATGGAGAAGGCCGACGAGAAGCTGGGCAAGAGCGTCGACGAGACGAACCGGGAGGTCGAGAAGCTGCGCGAGAAGCAGGGCCCGGAGTTCGACAAGGCCTTCCTGTCGCGCATCGCCGAAGACCAGAAGAAGGGCAACGAGATGCTCAAGAAGGGCCGCGGTGAGTACAAGAACGACGCGACCTTCCTGGCCATCCTGAGCCAGACCGAGGGCGTGGTCTCCGGCCACGAGAAGGAAGCGAAGGAGCTCGAGAAGCAGATGAAGAAGTAGTGCGCGATGTAGCGCGGTGGGCGTCGGGCCACCGGGCCGGTTGACTCGGCCGGTCCCGACGCCTATCCCCTCGCGGATGCGCAAGGCTCTGGCGAGGGTGTGGTGGGT